>JAJXSP010000224.1 GCA_021784515.1 Myxococcales bacterium
GGTCGACCTTCTCGCCGACCTGGCGCTCGAGCTGCCGCCGCGACCGCAGCTCCATCGCGCCCCAGCCCGCGGCCAGCAGGACGGGGATCGCCGCCGCGATCGCCCACCGTCGGTGCCTCGCGCGTTGCACGGCGCTCCGCGCCGCGCCGAGGAACGCCTCCTCGCGCGGGCTGAGGCCGCTCCACTCGACGTTCGCCACCTCGGCGAGCTGCTTCGCGCTCCACAGCCCCTCGCGCCCGCGACGGAGGCGCTCCCACTCCGTCGCCGCCTGCGCCAGCCGCTCGCGGGCCGCGCGCCAGCCGGCGTCCTCCTGGAGCCACCGCTTCAGGGTGCCCCACTCGCGGATCAGGACCTCGTGGGCGAGCTCGTATGCGCTGCCGCCCTCGGGGTCCTCGTACGCGACCACGAGGCGCCCGCGCACCAGCGCGTCGAGCGCCTCCTGCATCACCGGATCGCCGCCGGTCAGCTCGACGCCGGTGCGCCGCGCGCGCGTGTTCTCGAGGGTGACGAGCCGCACCATCACCCGCCGCGCGGCAGCCTGCTGTGTCGGCGTGAGCGCCTCGACGGTGGAGTCGCCGTGCCGCGCCAGCGCTCCTCCCACGCCGCCCATCGCCGCCAGGGCGGCGTTGGTGATGAGGTGGCGCTCCTCGTCCCGCGCCTCCCACAACAGGGCGAGCGCGAACTGCAGGAGCGGCAGGCCACCGTCGGCGTTCGCCGTCGAGGAGACCAGCTCCTCGATGACCGCCTCGGACTCGAAGTGGATGCCCGTGCTCTCCGCCGGGCCGACCACGACCTCGCGTGTCTTCTCGGAGGTGAGCGGGCGGAGGATGTAGAGAGCGCGCGCGGCCTCGTCGCCGAGGCGGGGCAGGGCCGCCACCCGGGTCAGGAAATCGGCGCGCACGGTGGCGACGAGGCGCACGCCGGCCACGCCGCCCACCATGCGCGCGAGGAGATCATCGGCGAGGGCCGCCTCGTCGGAGGCGCTGTTGGTGTGCAGCTCCTCCATCTGATCGACGAAGACGAGCAGACCGACAGCGCCGCCGAGCTTCCGCCGCAGCTCGGGGACCAGCTCCGTCGGCTCCTCGCGGAGCTTTTGCCCGAGGGCATCGGGCGTCGTCCCGAGGGGGCCGGCGAGCGCAGCGGCGAGCGCGGTGACGGGATGCCGCCCGGGCACCAGCGAGACGATCGACCACGTCCTCGCATCACCGAGCGCTCCCGCCGCGATTCGAGGCAGCACGCCGGCACGGCAGATCGACGACTTGCCGACGCCCGAGTCGCCCGCGACGAGGACGAAGGACTCGCTCCGCAGGCGCTCGAGGAGCGTGTCGATCTCCGTGTTGCGGCCGAAGAACATCGCGCGGTGCTCGGCCTCGAACGGACGCAGCCCGCGGTATGGGTTGCCGGCCGGCATGGCGACGTCGGTCGCGCCGCGCGACTCCTGCTCGAGCGCCTCGCGCAGCTCCTCCGCCGAGGGAAAACGCGCGCCTGGGTCGCGCCGCAGGCAACGGTCGACGATCGCGGCGAAGCGGGGGTTCACCTCGGGCGCGGCCTGTCCGAGCGGCCGTGGATCGCGTTCGTCGATCAAGACGCGCAGCCGCTCGTGCGGGACGTCGCCGTGCGGCGCCACGCCCGCCGCCAGCTCGTAGAGCACCGCGCCGAGGGCGTAGACGTCGGCGCGCTTCGACGGGGCCTCGCCCCGCCACAACTCGGGGGCGAGGAACTCGTGCGTCGTCGCGGCACCCTGCTCGATGGGGCGCGCGAACCCGAAGTCGGCGAGGCGGACCGCGCCGTCGTCGCCGAGGATGGCGCGCGACGGCCGCAGCTCGCCGTGCACGATCCCCTTGCGGTGCGCCGTCGAGAGCGCGCGTGTGAGGCCGACGCCGATCATCAGCGCCCGCGTCCACGGCATCGGCTTCTCGATCTGCTCGAGCGTCCGGCCGGGCACGTCCTCGCTGACCATGTAGGGGCGCCCGTCGAGCTCGCCGACTCGGTACAGCGCGACGATGTTCGGGTGCTGGACGCGCGCGGCCGCGCGCGCCTCGACGAGGAACCGCTGCCGCACCTCGGGCGACGGCATGCTGCGGCCCATGAACCGCACGACCACCTGGCGCTCGAGGAGCTGGTCGAACGCGTGGAAGGCGAGGTCGTCGTCGGGGAACGGGGCGAGGATGCGGTATTCGCCGAACTCGTTCGGTGCTGTCCAGTCGTCGATCGTCACGTCCCGGTCCCGGGGCCGGGATCGTACCCGATCGCTCGCGGACGAGCGAATTCCTAGCGGGCGGACGCGGCGGTCTTGAGTTGATCGATGGAGGGGGCCTCGCAGATCCGGTTCCGGCCGGTCTGCTTGGCCAGGTAGAGCCCCTCGTCTGCGAGGCTCACTAGGGCTGCGGCGGTCAGCTCGATCTGCGGCACGCGTTCGGCGCTCGCCACGCCGATACTGGCGGTGACGCCGAACGAGCCACTCTTGTGATGGAACTGGAGCGTGGCGAAGGCGGCCTGGAGCCGCTGCGCCGCCTGCCACGCCTGCGCGCGGTCGATCTCGGTGAGGATGACCGCGAACTCCTCGCCGCCGTAGCGGCACGGCGCGTCGGTGGTCCGCATCTTCGAGGCGAGGACCTCGCCGACCGCCTGGAGCACCTGGTCGCCCATCGGATGGCCGTAGGTGTCGTTCACCTTTTTGAAGTGGTCGATGTCGACCATCAGCAGGCTGAGGTCGCGCTTGTAGCGGCGCACCGCGGCCACCTCCTCGGTCAGGCGGCGATCGAAGTAGGCGCGGTTCCAGATCCCGGTGAGTCCGTCCACTTGTGCGCGCTGGGCGAGCAGCTCCTGGTACCGCCGCGTGCGGAGCGCCGCGCGCACCCGGGCGCGCAGCTCGGCGGGGTCGAACGGCTTGGTGACGTAGTCGATCGCGCCGAGGTCGAGCCCCTGCACCTTCGACACGCTCTGCCCGTCGCCGCTGAGAAAGATGATGTGGAGCGCAGCGGTGAGCGGGTCGTCCTTCAGGCGGCGGCACACCTCGTAGCCCGACATGTTCGGCAGGTCGATGTCGAGCAGGATGAGGTCGGGCTGGAGCTCGCGCGCCATCCGGATGCCCTCCGGGCCATCGGACGCGAAGTGCAGCTCTGCCTGCTCTGGGCGCAGGCGTGCAGACAGGAGCGCGTGGATCTCGGGCGAATCGTCGATGGCGAGGATGCTCTGAGCCATGGCTAGGCGCTCCTTCTGATCTCGGTCATCGCACGCGGCGCGCGGGCGCGAGCGCGACGGCAAAGGGTCGTCAGTTGCTTGACGGCTTCTCCGTCGAGGGAGCCCTGTTGCGGGTCGCGTGCCAGCTCCTCGACCAGCGCCGCGGCGGCGGTGATCGAGGGGAAGCCGAAGCCGCCGGCCGCGCCTTTCAGCTGGTGCGCCAGCCGGCGGACCGCCTCGCGCTCGTTCTTGCGCGCGGCCTCGAGCAGCTCGTCCGAGCGCGATGCGAGCCCCGCGACGAACTGCTCGATGATCTCCACCATGTCGCTGTCGTTCGCGAACTCGCTATCGAGGGGAGCATCCGCGCCGCTCGCGGCTGCTTCGGGCGCGGGCGCGGCCTCACCGGCCGACGGCTCCGGGACCTCCCGCGGCGCCGGCGCGACGGGGGCCGGGGCCGACGTGGCGCGCTCGACGAGCGCCGGGCGATCGCCGGCGGAGGCGATGTAGCGGGCCACGAGCATGAGCAGCGCGCCGCGCCGCACCGGCTTCGTCATGTAATCGTCGCAGCCGGCGCCGAGGCAGCGCTCGCGATCGCCGACCATCGCGTGCGCGGTGAGCGCCACGATGGTTCCCTGGTAGCCGAGGCTGCGCAGGCGCGAGGTGGCAGCGTACCCGTCCAGAACGGGCATCTGCATGTCCATCAGGATCACGGAATAGGGGCGGCCCGCCCGCGCCGCGGCGAGGGCCTCGTCCACCGCCGCCTGGCCGTTGTCGGTCACGCTGATGTTCGCGCCCGCCTTCCCCAGGTGCGTGGTGATCAGCATCTGGTTGTCCTTGCCATCCTCGGCGAGGAGGACGCGACCACCGTCGAGCCGCACGTCCCAGCCGCGCTCGCGTGCCGTCGTCTGCGTGGTGCCGGCCTCCTGGAGGTCGGTGATCATCGGGACGCCACTGAGCGTGCCGGTGTCGATGGTGAGGGTGAACGTGCTGCCGCGTCCCATCTCGCTCTCGGCGTTGATGTGGCCGCCCATCATCGTCGCCAGCTTCTGGCAGATCACCAGGCCGAGGCCGGTGCCGCCGAAGCGGCGGGTCATCGAGGAGTCGGCTTGCGTGAACGGGCGGAAGAGGCGTGCGAACTGCTCGCGATCCATGCCGATGCCGGTGTCGGCGACGGCGAAGGTGAGCCGCGGGCGCTTCGGATCCGAACGGTCGCACCGCACCGTGACGCGCACGCTCCCCGCCGCCGTGAACTTGATGGCGTTGCCGACCAGGTTCATGAGGATCTGGCGCACGCGGGTCGGGTCGCCGTGGACCACCTGCGGGATCGGGCCGCGGTACTTGAGCTCGAAGGCGAGCTGCTTCTCGGCGGCGCGGACGCGCATCAGGGAGGCCACGTCCACCAGGATCTCCGTCGGCGAGAACTCGACGTTCTCGAGGGTCATCTTCTCGGCCTCGATCTTCGAGAGGTCGAGGATCTCGTTCAGGATCGAAAGGAGCTGGGCGGTATTGCGTCGGATCGTCTGGATGTACGCAAGCCGGTCCTCTTCGCCGAGGTCCGGGTCGAGGAGGAGGTCGGCGTAGCCGAGCACCGCGTTCATCGGCGTGCGGATCTCGTGGCTCATGTTCGCCAGGAAGTCGCTCTTGGCCCGGCTGGCGGCCTCGGCAGCCTCCTTCGCGGCGGCGGTGGAGGCCTGGAGCGACCGGATCGAGGCCTCGCTCTGTCGCAGGTCGGCGGTCATCGCCTCGGCGAAGGCGCGCGCCCGGGTGCGCGCCGCGGTGAGCGTTCCGAGGAGCGCGCTCGCGAGCGCGCTGATGATCGCGCCCAGCCCGAGGATCAGCCACGGGGCGCGCCCGTGCCGGGGCGCTGCCGCGCGCACGCTCCACGTCCGGCCGGCGATCGAGAGGTCGCCACTGGACGACGGCGCCTGGGACGCGCGGTCGATCAGCGTCACGCCGGCCCCGTCGACACCGGGAAGCTCCCCGGTCAGTGCCCGCGGATCGAGCGCGGCGAGCACGACGCCCACGAAGGAGCGGCGGCGCTCGGATGCAGTGGCGTGCGGCGCGCCGCGGAGGTAGACCGCCCGCATGAGCAGGATCGCCGGAGCGCGATCCTCGCCGAAGGTGACGAAGCCCGTGGACGCGGGCCCGCCCTCGTCGCGTGCGCTCTCGATGGCCGCCCGACGGGCGGGGTCGCGGAGGAGGTCGAGGCCGAGGATCGTCGTGTGTGGATCGGCGGGAACGACGTGCTCGACGGCGACGAACTCCTCGCCATCGGTGTCGGTCGAGAGGCGGAAGTCGGGGACGCCGGCGTCGCCGAGGCTGCGGTCGCCGCGGACCCGGCTCTCGAACGCGAGGCGCCCCTCGCGCGAGACCTGGCGCGCGAAGGCCAGCAGGCGGACTCCCGGGTGCCGCTCGGGGAGGTCGAACGCTTCGGCGGCGGCCCGGAAGCCGGCGCGGTCGAGGTCGGGCGATGCGGCGAACAGCGCGGCGGCATCCCCCAGCAGGGCGAGCGACGGCTCGACACGCTGCCTCACGCCGTCTCGGGCGGCGACGCCGACGTCACGGAGGTGGGCCTCCTCGGCGCGCCGACTTGCGCGCCAGGCCGCGCCAGCCGCGAGCGTGGTGACGGCGAGCCCCAGGGCCAGCGCTGCGAGAGCGCTGCGCGATCGCGCTCCGTCATAGAGGAGATCGACGGACCGGAGGGACGGCTGGGCTGGGTGCTTCGCATCGGGTGGCTGGCTCTGGCGGTCCACTGTCGCTCCTCTGGCTGCGCGCCCTCATAGCGACCGCCATGCCAACCGGCTGGCGGCGTCGCAGGGCGCGCGCCGGACTGCCCGCGCGTCAACCGCCCCTCCGGCCGTCAAAGATGTGGCGCGTCCGGCTCGGGCGGCGCGCAACACGATGGCAGCGTTGATCCCGCCGAAGCCGGATGACGTGGAGAGCGCCGCGCGCAGCACAAGTCGCCGCGCCGCCCCGGCGACCACGTCGAGCCCGATCTCCGGATCGGGCTCCGAGAAGCCGGGCGTCGGCGGGACGAGGCCCGTCTCCAGCGCGCGGACGCACACCAGCGCCTCGAACACCCCCGCCGCGCCGAGCGTGTGGCCGATCGCGCTCTTGATGGAGTCCACCGGCACCTCGGGCGTGCGCGGGCCGAAGACCGCGCGGAGCGCCTTTGCCTCCATCGCGTCGTTGAAGCAAGTGGCCGTGCCGTGGGCGCTCACGAAGTCCACCGCCTCGGGAGCGAGGTGCGCGTCCTCGAGCGCCCGCCGCATCGCCGCCGCGGCGCCGCGCCCCTCGCGGTCGGGGCCGGTCATGTGGTTCGCATCGCCAGCCGCGCCGTAGCCGTCGAGCCAGGCGCGAATGCGGGCGCCGCGGGCGCGGGCGTGCTCCTCGCTCTCGACGACCAGCGCGCACGCGCCCTCGCCGAGGTTGAGGCCCCTTCGCGTGCGATCGAAGGGGCGGCACGGCGTGGGATCGAGCGCCTTCAGCGACGCGAAGCCGGCGATGACGAAGTCCGACAACGCGTCCGCGCCCACCGCGATCACCTGCTCGGCGCGCCCTTCACGCACGAGATCGAGCGCCGCGCCGAGGGCCGCGTTTCCCGACGCACAGGCGACCGAGCACACCGACACCGCGCCCGCCGCGCCGTGCGCCTCGGCGAGCGCCTCGGCCGGCCCGTTCCAGCCCCACCGCCGCGCCGTCGCCGCCCGCCCGCGCACCACCTCGCGCCACGCGCCCATTCCCCCGAGGGTCGTGCCCAGCGTCACCGCCAGCCGATCGCCCGCCCGCACGCCGCCCGCGTCGGCGACCGCCTCGCTCGCGGCGGCCAGCGCCATCGGCGTGGCGCGATCGCCCGGCGCGAACGGATCGCCCCCCGGCACGACCGCGGCGATCTCCGCCACCCCGGCGAGCGACGGGAACGCACGCACGGCCCTCCTTCCCTCGACGAGCGCGTCCCACAGCGTCGCGGCGCCCACCCCGAAGCCCGACACGGCGCCGAGCCCGGTGATGGCGGCGCGCCTGGAACACCGAACGGTTTGGATCCCGTCGCGAGACGCAGAGTCGTGGAGCAGACCGTCGCGCACCCCCGGAGACGCGACCGAGGCGTACTGTCGGTACGGTGAGGGAAGCGGCGAGGAGGTACGCGGCGAGCTGCCCGCGAGGCTGCGCCGCAGCAGGGCATTCAAACCGTTCTGTGTTCTAGGGCCGGCCATCGGCGCGCACGACCCGCTCGTCGTTCGCCGTCGCGGGAGGTTCGACCGGCGTTGCCCAGAAGTCGTGGAAGTTGAACCACTGATAGGGATAGCGCCGCACGTACGACTCGTAGACCGCCACCACCCTCGCCGTCGCCTCGCGGAGGTCGCGCTCGCGATCGCGCGTGTGCGCGACCTCGATCGGATCCTCGGTGCGCGCGTGGAAGCCGCGCTGGCCCTCGCGCACCATGAACACCGGCACCAGCGGCGCGCGCGTCGCCCGCGCCAGCGTCGCCGGACCGAGGGGGAAGGGCGCCTCCCTGCCGAAGAACGGGACGCTCGTGAAGTGCCCGCCCGTCACGCGATCGAGCTGCATGGCGACGAGCTCGCCCCGTCGCAGGACCGCCGCCAGCTCGAGCGACGCGAAGGGCGACCCCGTCGTGTAGATGATCTTCCACTTCTTGCGAAACTGCTGCTCGAAGCTCTGCACGCGCGCGTCCGGCTCCTCCGCCATCGCCATCGTCGGAGCGCTCAGCCCGGTCTGCTCCATCACGAACGGCGCGATCGACCAGAAGCCGAGGTGCCCGGTGACGATGATCGCGCCGCGCCCCTGCGCCTTCGCGGCGAGCAGCTTCTCGCGCCCTTCGATCGTCGGCTGCACGGGCAGCTGCTGCCCGAGGTAGGCGGCGTACATGTTGGCGATCGACTGCGCGTAGTTGATGAAGAGGCGGTAGGAGCGGAGGTGCACGACCGCCGGCGGCGCGTCGCCGAGGACGCGCGAGAGGTTCGCCTCCGCGGCCCGCCGCGCCGTCGGTACGAGCGCGTAGAAGATGCCCGCCCACATCGGCATCGTGGCGCGCTGGAGCGGCTGCGGGATGTGGCGCACGCCGGCCACCATCAGCTTGCGCCAGAAGGGCGACTCGAAGCGGTGGCGATGGGCGCGCCCGAAGTCGCGCGCGGGCTTGGGCCCGGAGTGCATGCGCGCGGATTATGCCTTTTCGGTGCCGGGCGTGCACGCGCGGAGCGGCCGACCGGGTGGCTCACCGCCGCGGCAGCAGCAGCAGGTGATCCACCTCCGCGGAGGGCGTGCCGGCGAGGCGCAGCTCGACGTCGTTCCTGCCGACGCGCCACCGCGAGCGCGGCGTCGGGAGGCGCAGCTCGCGCCAGCCCGGCGGAAGCTGCGCCGGCGGCAGCGCGGTGCCGTTGATCACGACCGTGATCGTTCCGCCGTCGCCCTCGGGACGAACGCGCAGCGCCACCTCGCCCTCGACGGGCGCCGCGAGCGGGAAGTGCAGCCGCCCGACGGCGGCGAGGAAGCACGTCGTGTCGCCCGCGTAGTCGTCGGTGGACTCGCGGCCCTTGCGAGCGCAGCGATCGAAGCCGCCGTCGAGCCCCGCCGCGTCCGGGGCGAAGTCCACTCCCCCGACGTGCCTGCCGTCGACGGCGCCGAGGCGCACCAGCGTCTCGGTGGCCCACTTCACGGGTGGCTCCGCGACCGCCGCGGCCAGCACCACGGCGAGCGCCTCGTCGGCACGCGGGCTCGACCGATCTCCGAGGAGGCCGAGGGCGCAGACCTCGTAGGCGCGGTCGTCCTCGAAGCGCTCTTTGGCGAGGCGGTCGAGCAGCAGCGGCAGCACCGAGCGATCGCCGGTGCGCGCGCCGATCCGCGCCAGCGCCACCGCCACCAGGTCGCGCGCCCGGACGTCGTCGAGGCGCGCCTCGAGCGGCGCGATGGCGCGCGCATCGCCGATGAAGGAGAGGTAGTGGGCGGCCTTGCGCCGCAGCTCGACGTCGGGATCGGCGATCGCCTCGAGGAGCGCGTCCTGCGCGCGCGGGTCGCGCAGCCGGCCCAGCATCACGCCGGCCCGCCGCCGGTAGCGCGGCTCGTCGAGGAGCCGCACCAGCGTCGGGACGGCGCGCTTGTCGGTCAGCTCGCCGAGCGCGAGCGCCGCCTCTGCGCACAGCGCGTCGCACGGGCGATCGGGGGTCGCGAGCTGCGCGCGCAGGGACGGGCGCGCGTCGTAGCCTTCGAGCGCGCCGGCGAGCCGCGCCGCCTCCGCGCGCACCGCGGTCGGCTGCGTCCCGTCGCCGACGACCGTCGCCAGGCCCACCACCGCGCGCTTGTCGCCGAGGCGCGCCATCGCCAGCGCGGCCAGCTCGCGGCCCGCCGGGGCGCGCAG
>JAJXSP010000225.1 GCA_021784515.1 Myxococcales bacterium
CGGCGTGGTCGGCGTGATGTACCAGTCGAGCTTCCTCGGCGACCCGCTCAACCACGGCCGCGCCTCGTCGATCGTCGCCCACCTCGATCACATCGTGCGCACCGTCGGCGAGGACGTGCCGGCGCTGGGCAGCGACTGGGACGGCGCGATCACCACGCCGCGCGACCTGCGCACCTGCCTCGAGATGCCGCGGCTCGTCGAGCGCATGCTCGCCTGCGGCTGGCAGGCGCCGCGGATCCACAAGGCGCTCGGCGGCAACTTCCTGCGCGCGCTCGGCGCGCTGCGCGGGTAGGCACGCCCGCCGTCCCGTGAGAGGGCGATCGATGGACACGACCGACAACAGGCGCTTCGTCATCCTCCTCGAGAAGGTGGCGGGCCGCGCGGTGCCCAAGGAGGCGATCGCGCGGCACGTCGAGCACCTGCGGCGGCTCGATCGCGACGGGCGGCTGGAGCTGGCCGGGCCGTTCACCGACTACCCGGGCGGGATGGTGATCGTGCGCGCCGCCGACGAGGCCGAGGCGCGGCGAATCGCCGAGGAGGACCCGTTCGTGCGCGAGGGCTTCCGCACCTGCTCGGTGCGCACGTGGCTGCTCGCCCGCGCCGAGAACGACTACCTGCTCGGTTGACCTGCGCATGGCGACGCCGGCGGGCGCCGTCCGCGTCGCTCGCGATGGCTGCGTCCTCGCCGCCGCGGCCTATGTTCTCGGGCCGGAGGCGATCCATGACGATGCGCTTTTCGCGACGGCGAAGCTCCTTCGGCGCGCTCATCGGTGGGCTGAGCGCCGGCGCCGGTTTCATGTTCTTCCTCGACCCCGACCGCGGCACCCGCCGCCGCGCGATCGCGC
The DNA here is from genome assembly GCA_021784515.1 of Myxococcales bacterium. Lineage (GTDB taxonomy): Bacteria > Myxococcota_A > Polyangia > Palsa-1104 > SHYY01 > SHYY01. The sequence continues at coordinate 846 of JAJXSP010000225.1, forward strand.
GGTCACGCTTCTCGCGTCTGTTCCACCAGCTCGCGCATACCGCCGATGGAGCAGCGCGCGATCTCGAGCACCGCGCCGAGGGCGTGGCCGCCGAGGTACGGAGCCTCTTCACACCCCAGGCCGCGCCGTCGGACGAGGTGCTCGTCGAGCGCGTCCGCGCGCGGCTCGGCCGCGCCATCACCCACCCGCGGGCGATCGAGGTGGCGGCCCACGACGGGCGTATCCAGCTGGCAGGGGCCGTCCTGCGCGACGACGTCCAGCGCCTGATGACCGCCGGGCGGAGCGTGCGCGGCGTGCGCTCCATCGAGGACAACCTCGAGGTGCACGACGAGCCCGCGGGCGTGCCGGCGCTGCAGGGCCCCCCGCGCGCCATCGGGCGTCCGCCGTTCCTGGCGCGGCGCTGGATGCCTGCCACGCAGTTCGCCGTCGGAGCGCTCGGGACCGGGCTGCTCTTCGAGGGGCTGCGCCGGCGCGGGATCTTCGGCGCGGCGATGGCGCTCGGCGGTCTCGGCGTCGCGCTGCGGGCCGCGCAGAACGGGATCTCGGGACGGTTCGCGGCGGGCGACCTGGGCGCCCGCGGGATCGACCTCCACAAGACGTTGACCATCCACGCCCCCGTCGGTGAGGTGTTCGGCCTGCTCAGCAACCCGCGGGAGCTGCCGCGGATCCTGGAGCACGTGCGGACCGTCGTGCCGATGGGAGCGGGGCGCTCGCGCTGGCGCATCGACGGGCCGGCCGGCTTCGGGATCGGCTTCGAGGCCGCTCTCACGCGCTTCGTGCCCGACAGCGTCATCGCGTGGCACACCCTGCCCGGAGCGTCCGTGGTGCACGAAGGCGCGCTGCGGCTGGAGGCCGTCGACGGCGGCACCCGCCTCGACCTGCGGCTCCGCTACCGCCCGCCGACCGGTGCCCTCGGCGCCGCCATCGCGACCCTGCTGGGCGGCGGCCCCAAGGCGGCGATCGACGAGGACATGGTCCGCCTCAAGTCCCTCCTCGAGCAGGGCAAGGCCACCGCCCACGGCGAGACCGTAACGCGCGACCAGCTGCACTGACCCACCCGCGGCCACCGACCGCCGCAACAATTTTGCTTGACACGGAGGCCACGCTGACTAATATGCCGACACCTCGATGCGGGGTGGAGCAGCCTGGTAGCTCGTCGGGCTCATAACCCGAAGGTCGTCGGTTCAAATCCGGCCCCCGCTACTATTCGGAAGCACCTGAAACCCCTCGGGATTATCCCCGAGGGGTTTCGCGTTTCCGGAGGGCGGAGGACGCGATGTGGCCAGTTTTGTGGCCACGGCGATCGAACGACCGCCCTGCGAACGGGGCGTGGGTTGTCGCAGGGGCGCACGACGGCTTGCCGGCCTAAAGGAGGCTGGCCATGGCGAAGCCCACGCGGTTCCGCAACAAGTGGCGCATCCGGTGGTACGACGAGCACGGGAAGCGCCGGAGCCAGTTCTACGACGACAAGCGCGACGCGGCCTTCAAGCTGCGCGAGCACGAGCAGCTCGTCGAGGAGGTGCACCGCAAGCTGCGCTCGCCGTCGCCGCCGAAGAAGACGTTCTCCGACCTGTGCGACTACTGGATCGCGAACCGGGCGAAGGTGAAGCGCAGCGGCAAGCACGACGAGAGCATCATCCGGCGGCACCTTCGCCCGGCGCTCGGCGCGCTCCCGGTCGGCGACCTCGGCGTGAAGCACGTCGACGGCTTCGTGGCGCAGCAGGAGAAGCTCGACCCGAAGACGGTCCATAACCACCTGACCCTGCTCATCGCGATGCTCAACGTCGCGCTCGACCTCGGCTGGATCGTCAAGATCCCGCGCATCCGGAAGCCGAAGGTCCGGATCTTCGACAGCGACTTCAGGTTCCTTCGCACCGATGAAGAGATCGCCCGCTTCCTGCGCGCCGCCCGTGACGAAGGCGAGGCCGTCTTCGTGCTCTACGCCGCCGCGGTCTACACCGGCATGCGCGCCGGCGAGCTGGCCGGGCTCCGGTGGGACGACGTGAGCCTCGAGCGCCGCCTCATCACCGTGCAGCGGAGCTTCGAAGGCCCCACCAAGGCGGGCGACGTCCGCTACGTCCCGATCCTCGACCCGCTGCTCCCGGTCCTGCGGGCGTGGCAGCGCCTCCACCCCGGACGGCTCGTGTTCACCAACCGTGTCGCCACCGGCCGGGATCGGGTCCATTTCCACCGCCGTCACCGGGACCCACCTGCGCGGCTTCGGCAGCGGCCACAACGACCGCCGGGTTCTCACAAACGAACACGGTGCCACCACCGGCGAACTCGAGCGGGTTGCGCGCGAGTTCACGCAAGGTCAGCCGGCGGGGCTCACCATCGTCGGAGGACGCCGCCAACTCCCGCGCGAGTCGGCCGCCATCGGAAGGTCGCAGGCCGAGAGTCAAGACATGGGTGGACAGCGGATCGCACAGCACACCGACCTCGGCCCAAAGCCTCCGACGACCGGCCATGTCGGACGGGACGTCTGTCCACTGCGCGAGCCGCGCGGCGGCCCGGAGCACGAGGGCTCCGAACGGGCGCCCTGGGTCAAGCGAATGCGCGTCCCCGGTGATCTCGGCCGCCAGAACCGACTGCGGGAGGCGATCGGCGGGCAGCCTCTCGACGAAGCGGAGGCAAAGGGACAGGACGGTCGCCTCGTCGAGTTCGAGCACTTTGGCTGCGCGCGAAGCGAGGCCGAGTCCGCGAAGATCCTCGAGCCAGCCGGAGAGGAGCGGGCGCTCTGCGACCGCTGGGTGGTGGGCAGCTTGCTCCCATCGATCCCGCCGGTCTTCTCGAGTGGCCGCCTCCTCCGCCCGTAGGTTTCGCAGTGGCCCGCCCAATGCCTCGACGACATCGAGGAGGCCCAGTCCAATCGCTGTTTCACGGAGGGCAGTGTCAAGGCGCGCCAGATCGATGCGAACGGTACCTTCCGGGATGACCTGCCAGCCGTGGAGATCTGCAACCGCTCGCCGCTCCTCGGCACCGAGGCCCTGGAGCGACACCGAGCGGGCGCCCTCCCCGTCGCGCTCGAGTCGCTTGCGTACGGCGTCGAACAGAGGGCGATAGCGTGCGCCGCCCAAACGCTGGTGAACGAGGCGCACCTGCTGCGCATCGACGCCATCCCTGCGCAGCCTGTCGGTCACTGCGCGCCCATCTGGATCCGGCGCTGGCCGTCCCACTGAAACCAGTCAGCGTGAACGCCGGGGAAACCCTGTTCCCGCGACAGGTGGTACGTAGATAGCCCATCGAGCTGGGAGTAGAAGCCCCACTCGTCGTACGACGTCATCACGAAGTCGAGATCGAACTCGACAAGTAGCCCCATCAGTTCCGCCCGCATCGGGCGGTCGATACCGGCGAAGGCTTCGTCGAGCACGACGAGTCGAGCGGTCGTCTTCGCCGCTTTGGGGTCCGGCTGTGCGGACTCGTAGAAGGCGGCTGCGGCTGCGAACAAGGGCAGGTGAAGCATCACGGCCTTCCGTCCGCCCGAGCCTGCACCGTGTTCCTTCCGGGTCAGCACTTTCCACGGACGGCCGGTGCCGTCGCGGTGCTCGACACTGAACGCGAACCAGGAACGGTAGTCGAGTACAGCCAGCATTCTCTCCAGGAGCGCGCCGGCTCCGTCCTGTGTCCGCGCGATCTTGAGGCGCTGCTGGAGAAAGGTCGTGAGCGCGCTCTTGTCCGCTTCTGTCAGGAGGTGCCCGGCGCGGAGCAGCAGGTCGACCGCTTCGGATGTGCCCGCCGGAGCATCGGCCGTCACCTCCCACTTCAGCTGAATCTGCGCGCCAGATGGGGTTGGACGCTTCCCGAGCTCGCCGTTCATCCGATTGACGAGCGCCCGGGCGCCGCGCAAGCGCGCCTGTAGATGGTCGTGTGTGCGGCCGGTCAGGAACGACTCGAAGAGCTCTCGCTCGTCGCTGGCAAGCCTACGCTCTCGCTCTGCGACGTCGCCCGCGAGTTCGTCGACCAGAGCAAGGAGGTCCATGGGCCTGCCGTTCCAGACGGCGTGGTACTCGAGAAGACCATCCACTCGGTGCGGGAGCATTCGCACGTCACCAGACACGGTCCGCAGCAGCTCCTGGTGACGGCCACTGACCCGGTTCTCTTGCGCCTCGCACTCGGACGGTGAGGCGTCGATTTTCGCCGTCGCAACGTCGACCTGGCGGGCCGTCTCGAGGGTTTCGGTGAAGGTCCACTGGTCCGGAGGCTCCCGATCACCGGCAATGCCGGCAATCGCTAGCAGGCGACGCCGTGCGAAGTCCTTGAACCCGGTCTCGGCTGAACGTCGTCCCGCCTCGGCATTGGTGACAGCGACCTCCGCCTGCTCCCGTCGCGCTTGTGCCTCACCCTTCTTCGCATTGGCGCCAGGGAGTGCGTCCTCGCTGGCCCGAAGCCTTCGCCTGACATCCCCCAGGAGCGTCTCGGCTTCGCGCAATTTCCCGAGCAGTTGGTCCCTTGTCGCACCGACCTTCTCCGCGAGAGCCGCTGCATGCGCCGACACCCGCGTTGCTTCGGTTCGGGCCGCGACCGCGTCGTGGGCCGCGCGCCCGGACCGGAGGCGCGCCTTGTCGGCTTCCTCTCGAAGTTGTTCGGAACGTTCGGCTCGGAGGTGGGCTTCCTGCGCGGCGCCCACCAAATGCATGGCCTCATCGCGGTAGCGATCGGTCAGCCTCCGCAGCTCGCCGATTGCGCCCATCCATTGAGACAGCCCAAGCCGCGTCGCCTCCGCGTCGCGGGCGGCGCGCGCCTCCGCCACGAGACTCACGGCGACCTGCACGGCCTTCTCCTTCTCAGTGCGCTCACGCTGTGCCCCGAGTGAGTAGAGAGGATCGCCTCCACACGCGCGCGCGCCTCCTGCACGTTTTTCAAGATCGGAAATTGCCCCAGTTCGACGGCTGCGGCGCTGGCCCGTGCTGTAATGGACGCGAGCTCTGCCTCGAGGTCGGCCCGCTTTCGCTCGAGCCTCTCGATCGTCTCGTCAAGCTCTTGCAGTCGCCGTGCGCGCTCGCGCTCCTGGGCCGTTGCGCCGATGTAGGCGGCCGCGTCCTTACTCCAGGCGCCTTGGAGAGGCCCCATCCTCCACGCACCATCGGTGGCCACCCAGAATTCGCCGGCCGGCTCTTCGAGCGGCTCAAGGAGTTCGATCGAACCCAGTGCGGCTTCAATGGCCGCACGAGACACGCCCGCAGTTTCCGTCGGCGCCAGTACGTCATTCAGCGTCCTGCCGCCATTTCCGGGTCTCGGACTCACCCATACGTCGAACGTGCGGCGCTCCAGCAACACGCCATCAGGTGCAACCCACGCGTCCAGCAAGCCCGAGGCTTCAAGTGCAGCCTCGAGTCGGGCCTGCACGGCACTGTCGCCAATAACGAAGTCGCAGAGCTGATACAGGGGGGCACCAGGCCGATCACCGGCTCGGGGTGGACGCCAAGCCGGCGAGGGCGGCGGCGGGTGCTTCTCCTCTGCGATCCGTCGACGCTCGTCGCGCGCCCTGACCAGGTCCTCCTCGCGGTCCCTGATCGCGGCATCCAGCTGGCCCCGGCGAACTGCGAGCGTCTGCCGGACGTTCTCCGCGTGCGCCTCGGCGAGTCCCCGCATCTCGTCGATGGGCCGCGATCGTAAGAAGGCCGCGGCTTCCGCCTCCATGGCCAGCTCTACAACCTGCTCGGTCCAGGTAGCAACGTCGCCAGCGTATCGTTCGCCGGCGTCCCGAAGTGCAGCTTCAGCCTTCGCTAGCTCATCTCGCGCGAGTCGCTCCCGTTCCTGAGCTTCGCGAAGACGCTCTTCGGCCGCACGCTTCTTGCCTTCCGCTTCCTCAAGTCGCCGGTTGTGCTGCTCCAGTGAATCCAAGGCTGCTGCTCTGCGACCGAGGAGGACCGAGATCAACCCGCGAGCGCCCTTTCCATCGCCGGAAAGAGCAAGAGGTTCGATCGCTTCATGCTCAGTCCCGAGGTCTGCCGATCGCGCATGGGCAAGCACCGAGATGCGCAGGCTCTCGAGATCCCGCTGCGCCTCTGGTACACGCTTTCCGCCCGCGTGAGTTCGAGAGCGCGCGCCTTCGCCGCGGTCTGGACGTAGCGGCGATACACGTCGAGGAACTTTCGGATCTCCTGAAGCGCCGCATCGTGCTCGTCACGCTCAGCCTGGTGACGATCCAGACGTTCGAACCCCTCGGCGAGAGGACTGATCACGCCTGCATCCAAGGGAGGCAGGCTCGCGGTCAAGATCTCAGACAGGCCCTCCGGATCCAACTTCGCCGAGAGCTGAGGCCGGCGCAGTTGTAGAAGCATCTCCACCAGTGCGTCGTACTGAGACTCGGCAAGTCCGAACAGTCGGTCGTTGACGACTCGACGGTACTTGTCGCGTTCGTCGTACACAGCGCCCTTGCCACCGATCGCATCCTCGAGCCGCTTTCGAACGAGTGGGACCCGTCGCCCCTCGGACGGCCGATACTCCATTGGATGCAGATCGTCGTCGACGCGCTGACTCGTCGTGAAGAACCAGCTCTCGACGCGCGGGTCCGAGCGTCGAGCCTTGAGCCCCGCTCCGATGGTGAAGAACTCGTCTGCCTCTCCCCGACGGGCGAACTCTAGCCAGACGTACCCGATGACGATCGTGCCGGAGTCGGGGTTGGTGTCCCGGATCAGGTTCCAGCGCATCAAGCGCGATGTGGAGCCGAAGGGGTCCAGGCGCTCAGGCGCCAGATCTGCGTCGAGAAGGAAGGGGAGGAGGACCTCGATAGCCTTCGTCTTCCCAGATTCGTTGCGGCCCCGCAGGACCAGGCGTCCGTTCCGCAGCACGAAGCGCTGGTCGTCGTACTCCCACACGTTCTGGATGCCGGCACGCAGCAGCTGCCATCGAGAGCGAGTCGGTCGCGGCAGGAGCGCGTCCGTCATACTTGGAGATGGAGTCACGTCGGTCACGAAGGTCGCCCCCTGCTCGACGGCGCCGCGGGCGAGAATCGTGCGATGGCGGGCCGAATGCGCCATCCGCTCGAGGTTCGGTCGACGAGGCGAAACTGTGAGAGCAAGGACATCGCTGCGTCGGCGAGTTGCCGGAGCCCGCCATCGCCGTCGAGGTACTGCTTGCTCCAGCTGCATCGCGTAGTCACGAACGAGGTCGGCAACCATCGCGAGCAGGTCCTCGTCGTCGATCTCATCGAGAGAAGTTCGACGACGGCGGTCGGCGAGCTGTGCCGCGCACAGCAGCGCAACGTGCTTCACCGTGGAGCCTCCGTCCGGGAAGAGGATGTCTGTCACCTCTCCTTCGGGATCGACAGCCGCCAAGCCCTCGCGCCTGCGCTCGACGCGGAAGCCGGCTTCCTCAAGCTTCTGATAGACGAATGCGCGGCTGTGATCGAGCCACGCCATCTCGCGCTCGTCGAGGTCCTCGTAGTACATGACGGGATCGTCGAGCACTCGTCGGAATACCGTGTGCCGCGCACGCAGCACCTGGCCATCCTCCGTGTCTGGGTAGAGTTCTACCAACATCGCCCCCGGTGACGCCGCGAGCGAGGGTGGGACGGGCGCTGCCACAAGGTGCGCGAGGTGCCGCTCGCTGACGTCGTACAGCGCATCGCCCGACGCGTCCTGAGCGTAGCCTTCTGCGTCGCCATCGCGCTCGCGTAAGACTCCGGCGCCCACGAGCCAGCGCAGAACGTCCACGAAGGCGCGCCGTTCCGCGAACGATGTCGCGTCGAACGGAATCATCGTCGGGTCGTCGTTGCTGGCGTCTCTCATCACCTCAGCAAGTCGCCGGAGCGTTGTCTGGGCAGGACCGTCGTCGAGCGCCGCGAGGGTTAGAACAAGGAGGACGTATCGGCGGCGGTCAAAGGGAGGTTTCCCGGTGAGCGTCGCCGGACGCACGTCCAGCGTGGCGCCGAAGTGCTGCCGTGCCGGGACCTTGTGGAGTCGTCCAATGCCGGCATGTGGCTCGACGACGAGCTTCCATCCAGCCTGCTCGGAGAACCACCGCCCAAGCCAGTCTCGGTGTCGCACCACGCGTGCAAATGCCACGGCGTCACTCGCGGCAGTGACGAACGGATGGGCCAGCAGATCGCGGATGGCGAGCCGACGCTCCTTGGCATCGGTCTGAGACATCTTCGATGCGAGGAGGCTCATTGCGATCCGGCCACGCCGACGGCGCCGTCGTCCGCGACCTGAGCGTTGGTGACAGTCAACCGGTAGTTACTGCAGCGCAGCGTCCCGCGTGGAGTTCGCAACTCTGCCAGAGCTTCGCCGGGTGGCGGTGGAACGAGCGTGATCGCCAGGAGTCCGTCCGAGGTGCGCGTCTCCCGACCGCCGTTCGCGCGGCGCGGCGCAGCGAGCGCCTCGTCCAGCAGCGAAAGCAGAAGATCAAATTCCGCCTCATCCAGCGAAGCGATGTCTGACAGCCGAAGCTCACCGCGCCCCGCGAACCGCCGCATCGCATCTTCGAGCTGCGCCCGCTCCCGCTTCCGTCGCTGCTCGATCCATTGCTTGGTCGACGTGTGGTCTGCCGCCGGCGATGGCTTGCCGGCGGTCGGCATCGCGCCGTGCGTGTGCAGGCGGACTGGAACCTGGACCGGTGGCGCCTCCCACCAGGAAGGCGCGGGCCCCGGTGCGGTGTGGTCCGCCTCCTCGAAGTGGAAGTGGCGGGCCGAGTGCACACCGAACGCGATGCGCCACAATCGATGCGCCTCGTCGTCTGAACCGCAGCCGGCAGATCGG
>JAJXSP010000226.1 GCA_021784515.1 Myxococcales bacterium
TTTGTGGCCGGCGCCCGCCGCGGACGAGGAGGGTGCGTTCGACGAGGTTTTGGTGCGCCCCAGCTCGGGCGCGCGGATCCGCGAAGCGCTGCGGCGCTGGGTTCGCCGCCGACGCCGAATCAGCGCGTAGAGCTTCGCGCGGCTACGCCGACTCGGGCCTCTTTGCCTTGCCGTGCCCGTCGGGGAGCGCGCGCGCCACGACCTCGGCGAGGTCGAGGACCTCGATCCTCTCCTCGGCGCCGGCGTCCTTCACACCGTCGGTGATCATGATCGCGCAGTAGGGGCAGGCGACCGCGGCGATCTTCGCGCCCGTCGCCAGGATCTCGTCGGTGCGGTTGCGGTTGACGCGGGTGCCGATCTTCTCCTCCATCCACATCCGCCCGCCGCCGCCGCCGCAGCAGAAGCCGTGCTCGCGCTTGCGCCCGAGCTCGATCAGCCCCGTCGAGCCGGGGACCGCCTCGAGGACGCGGCGCGGGGCCTCGTACTCGCTGTTCCAGCGGCCGAGGTAGCAGCTGTCGTGGTAGGTGAAGTTCGCCGCCAGCGGCTCCGTCAGCGTCAGCCGCTTCTCGGTGATGAGGTGCTCGAGCAGCTGCGAGTGGTGGATGACCTCGTACTTGCCGCCGAACGCCGGGTACTCGTTCTTGATGGTGTGGAAGCAGTGCGGGCACGAGGCGACGACCTTGCGCACCTTGTGCTCGTTCATCGCGTCCACGTTCGCCTGCGCCTGCATCTGGAAGAGGTATTCGTTGCCGCCGCGGCGCGCCGGGTCGCCCGAGCACTGCTCCTGCTCGCCGAGCACCGCGAAGCTCACCTTCGCCGCCTTGAGCACCTGCACCAGCGCCTTCATCGCCTTCTTGATGCGGTCGTCGAACGCGCCGGCGCAGCCGACGAACAGCAGGTACTCGGCGCCCGGGTTCTCCTCCACCGTCGGGACCTCGAGCCCGCCATCAGGCCCTTGTGCCCAGGCCATGCGCTGGTCGGCGCCGATGCCCCACGGGTTCGAGTTGCGCTCGAGGTTGGTGAAGGTGCGCGACAGCTCGGCCGGCATCCGGCTCTCGGAGAGCACGAGGTGCGTCCGCATGTCCACGATGGCGCGCGGGTGCTCGATGAACACCGGGCAGACCTCCTGGCAGGCGCCGCAGGTCGTGCACGCCCAGAGCGTCTCGTCCTTGATCCGCCCGCCCACGAACGGCTCCATGCCACTTGCAGGGCCTTCGGCCCCCCCGTCCTCCGGCGGGGACCCCAGGAGCCGCTTCTGCACCTCCTCTTTCCTCTCGCCCTCGAGGTGCGCGAGCTTCAGCTCGAGCGCGCCGCGCTCCATCATCTCGTGCTTGATGTCGTGGATGAGGTGCATCGGCGACAGCGGCTTGTCGGTGTTGAACGCCGGGCAGTAGTTCGAGCAGCGCGCGCACTCGGTGCAGGCGTAGCCGTCGAGCATCTGCTTCCAGGTGAGCTGCTCGAGCTTGCCGACGCCGTAGTCGTTCTCGTCCTCGAGGTTGCGCTTGGTCCCGACGATGCGCGCGTCGAGGTTGCGGAACAGGATGTTCGGCAGCGCTCCGAGCAGGTGGATGTGCTTCGAAAAGGGGATGTAGTTGAGGAACGCGAGCAGGATCAGCACGTGCGTCCACCACGCCACGTCGGCGACGGTGTGGTAGCCCGCGCCGCCGCCGCCGAGCGCCTCGGCGAGCTGGTACGAGATGAACCACCGGTCGTCCATCCACCGCAGCGGCCCCGCGATGTCCTGCGTTCCGGCGCTCGCGAAGTGGAACGCGTGGTACGCGAAGTGGGTCACCATCAGGCCGGCGATCATCCCGAGGATGAGCCCCGCATCGAGGCTCATCGGGATCAGCCGCGGCTTGAGAACGAGCCGGCGGAAGAATGCGTAGCCGATCATCAACAGGACGATCAGGCTCATCCAGTCGATGAGCAGCTTGAGCGCCCGGTACGGGGTCTCGCCGATGAACGCGAGGCTGAACGACGGCGCGACGCCGGCGACCAACAGCTCGACGGTGCCGATGGTGATGAGCAAGAAGCCCCAGAAGATCCACTGGTGGTGGCGCGAGGTGATGCCGCGACGGGCGGCGGTGTAGCTCGGCGGCTCGGCGACCTTCTTCTGGCCGAGGAAATAGATCGCCACCGAGGCGAGGCGCTCGGGCCAGCGGTCCATCCTCGCCGGGGGCGCCTCGGGGCGACCCCGGAGGAGGAACCGCACGAGGCGGGAGACGGTCCGCGCGAACATCCCGAACGCGGCGATCAGGAGCAGCGTGAAGATCACGGGTTTCATGGTCGGTTCGTCTCCGCTGGGCGCATTGGTGGCGGCAACATAGCAATCCCGGCGGGGCGCGCACGGCGATGCGCCGCCGCCCGGTGCCGTCGAGGGTTCGCTCCGCGACGGCGCGCGAGGGGTCATATCACGGGCATTCGCTCGTTGCCAAGGCGACCGCGGATGGCCAGATCAAGGATCGGTGCTTGCACTCAGTTCGTTCGCAGGCGCCCGCACGGTCGGTTGCAGGCCTGGGGCGCCCAAGGAAAGGCAGTCGGTTTCCCATGCGTCCGCGACTCGAGAAGAACATCCTGGTCATCTCCGACCTCCACCTCGGTGAAGATTTGCGCCCCGCCGCGGCGACGGTGTCATACCTCCGCGGGCTGGCGCGCCTGGAGCGAGAGCTGATCGCGTTCCTCGGGCACTACACCGAGCATCGGCTGGGAGGGCGTCCGTGGCGGCTCGTGGTCAACGGCGACATGGTCGACTTCCTGTCGATCCAGATCATGCCCGACGGCGAGGGGGCGTCCGGGGCCTCGACGGACGACGAGCGGCGCTACGGCCTCGGCTACGGCGAGGTGGAGTCGCTCACCAAGCTCGAGCGCGTGATGGTGCGCCATCGCCAGGTGTTTGACGCCATCGGACGCTTCGTCGCCGCCGACAACGAGCTGGTCATCATCACCGGGAACCACGACCCCGAGTTCCACTACCCGCGCGTGCAGCGCCGCCTCCTCGACGCGCTCGCCGAGCGCGGCGCCGATCCCGCGCGGATCCGGTTCTGCCCGTGGTTCTATTACGAGGCCGAGGTGGTCTACGTCGAGCACGGCCATCAGTACGACGACTATTGCTCGTTCGACTACCAGCTTCACCCGGTCGAGGCGCGCGACGGCGTGGCGATCACCCTCGCGCACGCCGGGGTCCGCTACTTCACCAACCTCGTTCCGCAGCTCAACCCGCACTGCACCGAGCAGTGGGGCTTCTTCGACTACATGCGGATGCTCGGCGCGCAGGGTGCCCGCGGCGCCGCGCGGCTGCTCCTCTTCTACGCGAGCCTGATCCGGAAGTTGATCGAGGTGTCGGCGCGGTTGACCGACCGCGCCTCCGACGCGGCGCGCGCGGAGATCCACCGCGCCCGGCTGCGCGACCTCGCGGCCAGCTACCGCATCGCCGTCGGTACGGTCGAGGCGCTCGATCGCCTGCACCGCCCGCCGGTGCTCAAGCGCCTCCACAAGATCGCCTGCACGCTGTTCCTCGATCGCGTGCTGCTGGTGCTGTTCGCCCTCGTGGCCGTGGTGATCACGGCGCTCTCGGCGAAGGGCTGGTGGCGCCTCGGCGGCTGCGCGGCGGTCCTCGTCGCGGGCGCCGTGGTGAACCAGATCCTCGCGCACGGGCGGCTGCTCGACTCGCGCGAGCTCCTGCGCCGCACCCCCGAGGCGATCTGGCGGATCGTGCGCGCGCCCTTCATCGTGTTCGGCCACTCGCACCACGCCGAGCAGATGGCGCTCCGGGGCGGCGGCCGGTACATCAACACCGGCGCCTGGCTCCAGGACGATGACGACTACTCCCACGCCTTCACGCACCTCATCATCACCGACGACCCCGGCGATGAGCTGCGCGCCCGTTTGTGCCAGTGGCGCGACGGTGCCTCGGCGCCGATCGAGTAGGCGCGCGCCCGGCCGCCTTTACGCGCCCGCCCTTTGCTGCTAGATCGGGCGCCATGGCGATCTCCCCCGACCTGGTGGCGCTGGTGCGGTGCCCGAAGTGCCGCGGCGAGCTGGTGCTGACCGCCGCCGGCGACGGCTTCGTCTGCGGCGCCTGCAAGCTCGTCTACCCGATCATCGACGACATCCCGCAGCTCCTCGCCGACGAGGCGAAGCCGCTCGCCGAGTAAGGGCCCGCCGCCCGATCCCCCGCTCGCGCCACCGCGCGCCGAAAAATTGCGATGGCTGGGGCGCGCCGCTACGATCGCGCGCGATGATGCCCGATCGGAGACAGGTGGCTCGCGACCGTCGGCGGGCCCTGCGCGCGCCCTTGACCGCCGCGGTCGTCCGGCGCGTCGGCGACACGGTGCACCTCGCCCAGTCGGCGAACATCGGCCGGCTCGGCATGACGCTCCGCGCGCCTTACGGGACGCCGATCGCGCCGCGCACCGCGGTGACGCTGTCCTTCGCGCTGCCCGGCGACCCCGAGGTGATCCACGTGCGCGGCGAGGTGGTGTTCGATCGCCCGGACGGCGACGGCCGCCTCGTCGGCGTGCGCTTCGCCTCGCTCGACCCGGAGGAGGCAGGGCGGATCGAGCGCTTCGTCTCCACCTCCGCGGCTTGAGCTATCCGGCGATCATCACGCGGCGCCCCTCGCGGACCACCCGCCCCTCGGCGAGCCAGCGCAGCACCCGCGGGTAGAGGCGGTGCTCCTCGGCGAGGATGCGCGCGCTGAGCGCGTCCTCGTCGTCGTCGTCGCGCACCGGCACGGCCGCCTGCGCGATGATCGGCCCGGTGTCGGTGCCCTCGTCCACGAAGTGGACGGTGCAGCCCGCCACCTTGACCCCGTGCGCGAGCGCCTGCGCCTGCGCGTGCACCCCGGGGAATGCCGGCAGCAGCGACGGGTGGATGTTGACCACGCGCCCCGAAAAGGCGCCGAGGAAGCGCGCTCCGAGCAGCCGCATGAAGCCCGCGAGGGCGACCCACTCGACCTGCCGCGCCGCGAGCGCCTCGACGAGCGCGCGCTCGAAGTCGTCGCGGCTCGCGAACGCTCGGTGATCGATCACCAGCGCCTCCACGCCGGCGGCGCCCGCGCGCTCGATCGCCTTCACTCCCGGGCGGTTCGAGATCACCACCGCCACCGTCGCGCCGCCCAGCGCGCTCGCCGCGGCGGCGTCGAGGATCGCCTGGAGGTTGGAGCCCGAGCCCGAGACGAGGACGCCGACGCGCATCGCCGTTACACGAACTCGACGCGCGGCTCGCCCTCTCCGGCGACGATCTCTCCGACGGAAAATGCCTTCTCGCCGGCCTCCTCGCAGGCCCCGATGCACTTCGCCTCGTCGGCGGCGGGCACGACGATCACCAGCCCGAGCCCCATGTTGAAGGTCCGGCGCATCTCGGCCTCGCCGACGCCCGCGCCGCGCGCGATCCGATCGAAGATCGCCGGCACCGGCCAGCTCCCGAGGCCAAGCCGCATCGCCAGCCCGCCCCGCAGGATCCGGGGCGGGTTCTCGACCAGGCCGCCGCCGGTGACGTGCGCCGCGCCGCGAACGTCGCAGGCCGCCATCGCGGCGCGGAGCGCGCGGACGTAGATCCTCGTCGGGCGGAGGAGGTCGTCCGCCACCTCGGCGAGCGGCAGCTTCATGTGATCGAGCAGCGCCTTGCGGGCGAGCGAGTAGCCGTTGGAGTGCAGCCCGCTCGAGGCGACGCCGACCACGCGATCGCCGATCGCGACGCGCGCGCCGTCGCGGATCCGATCGCGCTCGACGACGCCGACCGCGAAGCCCGCGAGGTCGTACTCGCCGCCGGCGTACATCCCCGGCAGCTCGGCCGTCTCGCCGCCGATCAGCGCGCAGCCCGCCTGTCGGCAGCCCTCGGCGATCCCCGCGATCACGGCCTCTCCGACGGCGACGTCGAGCTTCCCCGAGGCGAAGTAGTCGAGGAAGAAGAGCGGCTCGGCGCCCATCACCGCAATGTCGTTGACGCACATCGCGACGAGGTCGATGCCGATGGTGTCGTGGCGCCCGGTGGCGAAGGCGACCTTGAGCTTGGTGCCGACGCCGTCGGTGCCGGAGACGAGCACGGGATCGCGGTACCCCTTCGGCATCGCGAACAGCCCGCCAAAGCCGCCGAGCCCGCCGATCACTTCGGGCCGCATGGTGCGCTTGACGTGCGGCTTGATCCGCTCGACCAGCTCGTCGCCGGCGTCGATGTCCACCCCCGTGTCGCGGTAGGTCAGCCCCTTGTCGCCGTCGCTCGCCATGAGCGCGCGACCGTAGCGCGCAGGGTAGGGGGAGTCAACGCGGAGAAACCGGGGACAGTCCTGCTTTTCTGCGCTTCGCAGCGTCTCAGCGCGGGCTTTGCCCGCAACCCGTCGGCTCGCGGCGGCGCCGCCCGGCGATCGCTCGCCCAATGATCGATTGCTTGCCTTTCGCCCGATCCGCTAGGATGCCGCGCCATGGTGGGACGGTCCTGGTTCGTTGTCGTCGCGGCGATGCTGTCCGTCGGGCATGCGGCGCGCGGCGACGACGTGGCCGCCGCGAGGGCGCACTTCGACGAAGGGCAGAAGCAATTCAACCTCGGTCACTTCCCGGAGGCGCAGCGGGAGTTCGAGCAGGCGTATTTGGCCAAACCCGCCCCGGTGTTCCTGTTCAACCTCGGTCAGTGCCATCGCGAGATGAAGAGCTGGGGGGAAGCGATCCACGCCTGGCAGCGCTATCTCGCCGCCGCGCCGGAAGCCGCCAACCGCGCCGCCGTCGAGGCGCTGATCCGGGAGGCCGAAGCGGAGCTGGCGCGCAGCGAGTCGGGCGCGTCGCCGGCCGAGCAGGCGAAGGCGAAGTATGCCGCCGGTATGACCGACTACGCGCTGCACCATTTCGACGACGCGATCCGTTCGTGGGAGGCCGGGTTCCGGCTCGCGCCGAAGCCGCAGTTCCTGTTCAACATCGCCCAGGCGCACCGGAAGGCCGGCCGCGCGAAGCTGGCGATCGACTACTACCGGAGCTACCTCGACCTCGCGCCCGACGCGAGCGACCGCGCCGACGTCGAGCGGGCGATCGCCGAGACACAGGCAGAGGCGGACAAGGCGGCGTCACCCGCCGCTGCGACACGGCCGGCGCTGCCGGAGGCGACCACGGCGCCCGCCACGGTGCATGAAGGTTCCCCGGCTCCGCCCGCGCCGCCTCCCGCACCCGAGCACGCGTCCGCGCTCCCTCCTGCGTCCCCGCCGCCGGCGACTCGACCGCCACGGCCGGAGCCGATCGTGGCTCCGATGGTGCCCCCGGTGGCGGAAGCGCCTTCGGGCTCGACAAAGCGCGGTCGCAAGGTGTGGCCGTGGGCGGTGGGCGGCGCGGCGGTCGTGGTCGTGGGCGGCGCGGTGGCGCTCGGACTCGCATTCGGACTGCCCGATAACGCGGCCGTTCCGACGAGCGATCTCGGCCCGATGACGCTGGCATTCCATTGAGGGGGACATGAAGGCGTCTCTGCCGTTCCTGTTTGCGCTCGCGCTCCTCTCCGGCTGTGCCGACGGCACGGGCGCGATCCAGCTCTCCGTCGATGCGACGGCGCCGGTCGCCGATGTCGCGAAGCTGCACGTGCACGTCGCGTTCGGCGCGCTCGGGGCGGACGCCGACTACGCGATTTCGCCGCCGCGCTCGATTTCCCCGAATGAGCCGGTGACGCTCTCGCTGGTGACGCCGCGCGACCAGCGGGGCGCCGCCACGCTGTCCATCGAAGCGCGCGACGCGAAGGACAACGTGCTCGGGACCGGCTCGACGGCGCTGACGCTGGAGCCAAGTCGGGCGCAGGCGGTGAATGTGACGCTCAATGTCGGGGCGATGATGGGGGACATGGCGCACCAAGTCGCGGCCGATGCGAGCGGGGATGCGGTGATGGTCGGTGACATGGCCGTGGTGGAGGCGGGGTCGAGCGCGGATGGCGGGGGCGACTTCGGGGGTTGGGATTTCGCGGTGGTGGACGCGGCTGCGGCGGATTTCGCGATGCCGGATTTCGCGATGCCTGATCTTGCGATGACTCCCGATTTCGCGATGCCGGATCTCGCGATTTCGGATGATTTGCAGGAAATCGCGGATCTCGCGGAGTCGCCGGACCTCTCGCGGCCCGACCTGACGATGGTGCAGTGCAACAAGGCGGGCGATTGTCCGCGGCCCGACGGGGCGGGGGCGCCGGGCTGCTGCGGCTTCCGGTGCGTGGACACCACGAGTGACCCGGCCAACTGCGGCGGCTGCGGCGCGGCCTGCCAGCCCGGCTGGAAGTGCTGCGGCTCGGTGTGCACGAACCCGACGGGCGACGTGAACAACTGCGGCGGCTGCGGCATGACCTGCCCGCTGCCGCAAAATGCGTTGTCGGCGAAATGCGCCAACAGCGTGTGCGGAGTGGGGGCGTGCGCGATCGGCTTTGGCGACTGCGATGGCAATGACGCCAATGGCTGCGAGACGACGCTGGCGACGGCGGCGGTGGGCAATGGGGCGCCGCCGGTCGGGGCGAGCGTGGCGAATTGCGGCGCCTGCGGGACGAACTGCACGGCCAACGTCGGGCAGAGCGTGGCGACGGTGAAATGTACGGGCGGCGGGTGCGTCGTGGCGACCTGCTCGCCCGGCACGGGCGACTGCGACGGGATGTACGGCAACGGCTGCGAGGCGAACCTTGGGACGAGCGACGGGCAGACCAACGCCAACATCAACCACTGCGGGGCGTGCGGCAAGAGCTGCCCCCTCACGTCGCAGGCGACCGGGACATCGTGCGGCGGCGGCAACTGCCAGGTGACCTCGTGCAACGCGAGCTATGCGGACTGTGACGGCGACTACGCCAACGGGTGCGAGGTGGACACGCAGACCGACGCCGCGAATTGCGGCGGTTGCGGGAAGCCCTGCGCGATGGGCCTGGTGTGTACCAACGGGGCCTGCGCGGTGTACACGGGCGCGGCGAGCTGCATGAACCTCGCGAAGACCTGCGGGCCGATGGGCAATGACGATTGCTGCTCGAGCCCGCCCGTGCCCGGGGGAACCTACTACCGGAGTTACGACGTCGCCGGCGACGGGCAATCAGGGAACATGAGCTACCCGGCGACGGTGTCGGACTTCCGTCTGGACAAGTACGAAATCACGGTGGGGCGGTTCCGGAAGTTCGTAGCGGCGGTCAATGGCGGCTGGTCGCCGAAGGTCGGCGACGGGGCGCACGGGGGAATCGCGAACAGCGGGTGGGCCTACGACGGGATGAACTGGCCGTTCGACGGCGCGAACCTGGCGACCAACCTCAAGTGCTTTGCCCAGTACCAGACGTGGACCGACAACGTGGCGGGCAACGAGACGCGCCCGATCAACTGCATCACCTGGTACGAGGCGTTCGCGTTCTGCGCGTGGGACGGAGGCTGGTTGCCGACGGAGGCGGAGTGGAACTACGCGGCGGCGGGCGGGAGCGAGCAGCGTGCGTACCCGTGGTCGAACCCGCCCGGCTCGACGACCATCGATTGCACCTACGCGAACTACAACAATTGCTACCCGAACACCTACACCACCAACGTTGGCGCCCTCTCTCCCAAAGGCGATGGAAAATGGGGCCAGT
>JAJXSP010000227.1 GCA_021784515.1 Myxococcales bacterium
ACACTCTTTCCCTACACCAATACGGGCAACCTCTGATCCGCCGCGAGCGCCGCCGGAGTTGACGCTCGGCGCGCGCTCGGCGCAGGATCCGCGCGTGGCCGCCGCGACGATGGGCCCCGGCGCTGCTGGGTGGCGCGCGGTCTCCCGGATCGCGCTGGCGTGCGCCTGCGCCGGGTGCTCCGTCGCCCAGCCGGCCGATGGCGGTGCCCCCTCGACGCCCGTCGTGCGCGATCTCGCCGCGGCGCGTGACCTGTCGGCCGCCCGCGATCTCGCCGCCGCGCCGCCGGCCGATCTCGCCGCCGTCGACCTGTCGCCGCCGGCCACGCCCGACCTCGTCGATCCCGCCAACCCGTTCGGCATCCGGCTCACCGACGTGACCGACGCCGCGCTGGGCGGCCCGATCACCAGCGGCATCGCCTCGATCCTCGACGTGGGCATGGGCGGCGGCGCGGCGATCGGCGACCTCGACGGCGACGGCTGGCTCGATCTGATCGTCGCGCGCTTCGATGACCCCATGGACCCGAACCCGCACGGCCCGACGCTGATGTTCCGCGGGCGCCCGCCCGTCGGTGGCGTCCCGGGTCCGCGCTTCGACCTCGACCCTGACTTCACCGCGCTGACCGCGGGCGTGCTCGCGCACGGCGTGGCGCTCGGCGACGTCGACGGCGACGGCGATCTCGACGTCTTCATCGCCGCGTCGGGCCCCGACCGCCTCCTCCGAAACGACGGCGCCGGCCACTTCACCGACATCAGCGCCGCCGCCGGCGTGAGCGGCCCCGCGCACAACGCGTCGAGCATGGGCCTGTTCGCCGACTTCAACCACGATGGGCTGCTCGACCTGTTCGTGCTCCACGTGTACGTGCCGATGCCCGACCTCGGACAGCCCGCCGACCCGCGCCTCGCCAGCCGGCTCCACCTCAACCTCGGCGACGGCACCTTCGCCGACGTGTCGGACGCGGCGGCGATCAACGGCCCGGGCGCGGCGTGGTCCGCCAACGCCTTCGACCTCGACGGCGCCGGCGACCTCGCCCTCTACGTCACGATGGACCGCTACACCGTCGACGGCATGCCGAGCAACTACACGGATCGCCTGCCGCCCGATCACTGGTACCACCTCGACACGATCGACGACGAGGGCGTTCCCCGCTTCTCCGACGTGAACGTGGCGCGCGGCGTGGTCTACCCCCACTCGGGGATGGACGTGGCGATCGCCGACGTGGACGGCGACCTCACGCCCGACATCTACCTCACCGACCTCGGGCGCAACGCGCTCTACCTCAACCGCCGGCCCGGCGCCGCGATCACCGAGGACGCGGCGGCGTTCAACCTCGGCGCCGGCCAGGACGCCGACGGCGTCTACCTGAGCGGCTGGGGCGCGCAGTTCGTGGACCTCGACCGCGATGGCAACCTCGAGCTGTTCCTGATCAACGGCTCGGTCTACTGGCCGTCCGCCTGCGAACGCTTCCACCAGGTGCCGTGGTACCTCCGCCAGCCCGCTCCCGGCGCGCCCTACGATCTCATCACCGCCTCGGTCGGGCTCGCCGTGCCCGTCCCCAAGTGCCCGGGCGGGGTCGGTGACGCCGGGCGCACCGCCGGACGCTCGCTCGTCACCGGCGACCTCGACGGCGACGGCGACGACGACTTCGTGCTCACCACCGCCGGCTTCGCCTACCACGTGCTGCGCAACGACACGCCGCCCGTCCACCACGCGCTGCGCGTGCGTCTGCTCGGCACGGTGTCGTCGCCCGATCCGATCGGCGCCACGCTCATCACCACGCGCCTCGACGGGCGCCGCGTCGCGCGCTTCCGCGACACCGGCGGGGTCAGCTTCTCGCAGAGCGACGCCGTGCTCACCGTCGGCCTCGGCGACGACGCCGCCGTGGCGCGCGCCGAGGTCCGCTGGCCGAGCGGCCTCGTCGAGCGCATCGACCAGCGTCCCGAGTTCGCGATCGATCGGGTCGTGACGATCACCGAGCCGCGCTGGCTGACCCTCTCGCCGCAGCAGGCGTGGCCGGGCGGCCCGGCGCCGCAGCTCGTCTACCAGCCCGTCGACGAGAGCGGCGCCCCGCTCGGCAAGGCCGCCGCCGGTCGCAACGTCTCGCTCAGCCGCTCCGACGGCGTCCCCGCGACCATCGTCGACCGGGGCGACGGCACCTACGCCGCGATCCTCCCGCACCCCGGCACGAGCCGCCGCACGACGCTGACGCTGACCGACGGGGCGACCCTGCGCCCGCGGCCGATGATCGTGTATCGATAGCGCCCGTGATCGCGAAGGTCGAAACCGCGGGCCGCTTCGCCCCGTCGCCGACCGGCGATCTCCACCTCGGCGGCGCCCGCACCGCGCTCGTCGCGTGGCTCGATGCCCGCAAGCGCGGCGGCCGCTTCGTCGTGCGGTTGGAGGATCTCGATCCGCCGCGCGTCGTGCCCGGCGCCGCGGAGCGCATCCTCGCCGACCTCGCGCGCCTCGGGCTCGACTGGGACGAGGGGCCGGACGTCGGCGGCCCGCACGCGCCCTATCGCCAGAGCGAGCGCGCCGCGCGCTACCGCGACGTCCTCGCGCGCCTCGCCGACGAGGGGCGCGTCTTCGCCTGCTACTGCTCGCGCGCCGAGGTCGCGCGCGCCTCCAACGCGCCGCACGGTCCGGGCGACGACGGGCCGCGCTACCCCGGCACGTGCCGCGCCCTGTCGCGCGAGGCCATCGCCGCCCACCAGCGCGCGGGGCGCCGCCCGTCGCTGCGCTTCCGCCTCGACCCGGGCGAGCTGGCGTTCGTCGACGGCGTGTTCGGCCCGCAAGCGTCCGACCCCGCGGCCGCCGTCGGCGACGTCGTGGTCCGCCGCAGCGACGGCCTCTTCGCCTACCAGCTCGCGGTGGTGGTCGACGACGCGGCGATGGGCATCACCGACGTCGTGCGCGGCGCCGACCTCCTCTCCTCGACGGCGCGCCAGATCGCGCTTCACCGCGCGCTCGGGGCCGCGCCGCCGCGCTTTTCCCACGTCCCGCTCGTCCTCGGCCCCGACGGCGAGCGCCTGTCCAAGCGCCACGGGGCGATCGCGGTGCGCGATCTCCTCGACGGGGGCGTGCCGGCGCGTCGCCTCCTTTGCCGCCTGGCCGCCTCCCTCGGCCTGTGCGCGCCCAGCGAGGAGCCGACCCTGCGCGAGCTGCTCGCGCGCTTCGACCTCGCGCTCCTGCCGAGGCGGATGGGGACCGTGCTGGCGATCGACTGATCGGACCGGCCGCCCCGCCGTCGGGCCCTCGTTTGCGGCACGGCGCCGCGGCGACTACCCTCGACCCATCATGCGCGATCGCTCGTCGTGCGTAGCCCCCCTGCTCGTCGTCGCCGCGCTCGCCGCCACCGGCTGCGGCGACTCGTCGCCGCACCCGGCCGACGGCGGCGCCCCCGGGTGGGCCGACCTCGCGGGCGTCGATCTCGGCCCTCCCGGCGCCTGCCTGACCAACCCGATGACCGACGGCCAGGCGTGTTCCGGAGCCTGCCCGCAGGGGACGGCCGCCGTCGGCAACCCCGGCTGCAATTGCTGGTACGCCTGCGATCCGGCGCGGCCCGACTGCCCGTGCGGACGTCGCTGCGAAGCGCTCTACGTCACCGGCGCCGGCGGCGACCTCGTCCCGACGGGAGGCGGCGCGTGCGTCCCCGCCAACGGCCCCGGCGAGCGCTGCGGCCGCGACGGCGCCGGCAACCCGTACGGCACCGGCCAGTGCCAGCAGGGCACGCTCTGCGTCAACGAGGACCAGGCCGGCGCGAACGCCTACTGCATGTACGAATGCGGCGCGCAGCGCGACTGCCCCGTCGGGACGATGTGCCTGCCGCTGCAGGACGGCGGCACGAGCGTCTGCGCGATCGACGACAGCCCGATGGGCAAGGCGGCGGGCACGGCCTGCTCGCACGGCGATCTTTGCGCCGTCGCCGCCGAGTGCGACGGGACCACCTGCCGGCCGCAGTGCGACGGCCCGAACGACACCACCACCTGCACCGGCGGCGGCAAGTGCACCGCGCTCACCGATCCGGCGAACATGCGGACCGCCGCCTGGATCTGCCGATAACCAGTTCGAAAACCAAGCGAGAAACGAAATGAGTCCCCTTCGTACCCCCGTTGCCACCGACGGCGCGCCGCGCGCGATCGGTCCCTATTCCCAGGCCATCGTCGCCGGCGGGTTCGTCTTCTGCTCGGGCCAGATCGCGCTCGATCCCGCGACCGGCGAGATGGTCGGCTCGGGCGACGTGCGCGCGCAGGCGCGCCGCGTGATGGCCAACCTGGAGGCGGTGCTCGCGGCGGCGGGCGCGCGCTTCTCGGACGTGGTGAAGACCACCATCTTCCTCGCCGACCTCGCCGACTTCGGCGCCGTGAACGAGATCTACGGCGGCTGCTTCCCGACCGAGCCGCCGGCGCGCTCGACGGTGCAGGTGGCGGGGCTGCCGCGCGGCGCGCTGGTCGAGATCGAGGCGGTCGCGATCCTGCCGCGCTGACCGGAATCAGGCCGGCAGCGTGATCGTGAAGCGCGCCCCCGCGCCCGGCGCCGACTCGACCTGCACCGAGCCGCGGTGCTCCTCGACGATGCGCTTCACGATCGCCAGGCCGAGCCCGGTTCCGCCGTGGCGCGTGGTGAAGAACGGGCGGAAGAGCTGGCGGCGCGTCGCCTCGTCCATCCCGCGGCCGCCGTCGGCGACCACGAGCGCCACCGCTCCCTCCCGCGGCTCGAGGCGCACCGCCACCTCGCCGCCGTCGGGCTGCATGCTGTCGCGCGCGTTGTAGAGCAGGTTGACCAGCACCTGGCGCATCCCCTCGGCGTCGGCGGCCATCGCCGCGCCGCCGGCCACCTCGCAGCGCACGCTCACCCGCGCCGCCGCGAGGTCGGGGCGGACCCGCTCCACCGTCGAGCGCACCAGCTCGCCGAGGTCGCACGGTCCGACGCTGGGCGCCGGCGGGCGCGCGAGGTCGAGCAGGCGGCGGCAGGTGGTGTCCATCCGATCGACCTCGCTCTCGACGCACCGGCACAGCTCCTTGGACGCCTCGTCGCCGGCGCGCTTGCGCAGCGATCCCGCCGAGACCTTGATGATGCCGAGCGGGTTCTTCACCTCGTGCACGATCACCGCGGCCATCGCGCCGAGCGCCGCCAGCCGCTCGCGCGCGGCGCGCTCGACCAGCAGCCGCGCGTGATCGAGCGCCAGCGCCACCGTCGGCGCCGCCTGCTCGAGCGCCTGGAGATCGGCGTAGTGGTAGGCCCCGACGCGGCGCGGGCCGAAGGCCGCCACGCCGACCAGTCGGCCGCGCGCCCGCAGTGGCACCAGCAGCTCCGCGCCGAGGACCGTCGCACGATCGCTCGCGCTCCCGTTCCCGTCGAGCAGCTCGCGAGGGAGCGCGCTCGCCCTCACCGGCGCGTCGCCGAGCGCGGCGACGAGCGGTCCGTCGATCGGCACCCGCGCCGAAGACGCGGCCTCCGGGAGCGCGCCCACTCGCGCCGCCACCTCGAGCGCCTCGCCCCGTTCGTCGATCGACAGGAGCGCCACGCCGCGCGCACCCACCAGCCGCTGGAGCCGCCGCGCCGCGTCCTCGCCCACCGTCGAGGGATCGCCGCCCGACGGCAGCGCCGAGGCCAGCGCGCCGAGCTCCTCGGCCACCGCGCGCCGGTCGCCGATCAGGAGCCGATCGACCAGCCGCTGCGCCCGCAGCCGGAGCGGGTGGAACGCCGCCGCCGCGATCAGCGTCGAGGCGACCGCGCCCGCGCGCGCCGAGCCGCTCCACCGGTGCACGAGCGGCGCCGCCACCGCCCCGAGCACCGCCACGCCGGCGAAGTAGACGCCGAGCACCGCCGCCGTCGCCACCGCGTAGATCAGCGACGCGCGCAGCACGGCGTCGGCGTCCCACAGGTTGCGCCCGAGGAGCGCGTAGGCGATCAGCAGCGGGAAGATCGTGCTCGCCAGCATCGCGCGGTCGGCGGTCATCACCGGCGGGCCGAGGCGCGAGGCGAACTGCCAGACGATCACGACGGTGATCGTCAGCGCCATGCCGACGAAGGTGGTGCGCGCGCGGTTGCGCACGCTCGCCGCGCTCGCCGTCGCCGACCCCGGGCTGCGGAAGGCCGAGGCGAGCAGCCCGAGGTCGATCACGAACTCGACGGCCAGCATCAGCGACGAGGCGATCGCCGCCGGGTCCGAGGCGGCGGCGCTGTCGAGGGCCACCTGGCGCCACGCGATCACCGCGAGCGCCACCGCGTAGAGCGGTCCCAGCATCGACGCGCGCGCCCAGCGCGGCCGCCGCTCGGGGAAGATGGCGAACAGGTGCACCGAGATCGGCCCGAGCATCGGGTAGCAGATCCAGATGCGCGTGAAGCGCCACGCGGTGTGCGCGTCGAACATCGTCATGTAGAAGGCGGAGGCCATCACGCACAGCGCGAGCGTGAGGGCGGTCGCCGCGTCGCGCTTGACGACGAAGATCGCGACGCCGAGGAGCAGGTAGAGGACGCCGATGGAGAAGGGGAGGACGAAGGTGTAGCGGAGGTCGGCGCCGTCGAGGTGGGCGACCGGGAGGCGCACCGCCTTGCGCGCGCCGGCGGGCGTCTCGGCGACGATCTCCACCGTCGCGCCCTCGGGCACTTCGGCGAGGCGGCGCGCGATGTCGGGGCCGCCGTCGACGGGCGCGCCCCCGACCGACACGATGGTGTCGCGTACCGCCAGCCCCGCGCGGAAGCCCGGCCAGTCGGCGCGCGCCAGCGAGGCCACCGCGCCCGATTGGTAGGTGAGGAAGCCGCAAAAGCGCGGCCCGCGGCCGGCGAAGGAGCTTGTCGCGGCGGCGAGGCACGCGACGCCGAGCGCCACCGTGGCGGCGATCACCGCCCATGGGGTCACGCGCTCGACGAGGCGACGCATCGGGCGGCATCGTTCCGCGGGGCGAAGCGAAAGACAAGGGATGCGTCCGTTGCCGGTGGCCGACGCTCCTCCTGGGGGTGAAAGCCCGATGCTCGGGTGAGCGCCTCCCGGTCCGGGAGGTGAAAGCCCGATGCTCGGGTGGGCGCCTCCCGGCTCGGGAGGTGGCAACCGGAGGATCCGGCGAGCGTCTCCCGGCGCGCCCGGCGACGGGGTCGGAAGCGTCTCCCGGCTCCCGGATCAACCGGGCCCGCGGCGTGGCCGAAGCAGGTCGATGAGGAAGCGGCGGAAGGGCGCCTGCGCGCAGGTCCGTTGGCAGGCCGCGGACCACATCTGTTCCAGGCCCGCCGGGCGAGCCCCGGATCGGCGAGCCTTGATTTGACCGGCCGGCCGGAGAGCGGGCGGTCGTTTCCCGTGAACGCCGCCCGGAGTGGCAGCAACGAAGGGGGCATGGACATCGAAACCCTCGCAACGAAGATCCGTCGGCGCTTCCACACCACGCGCGCCGACGTCGAGTGGATGTGGTCGACGCAGCACGAGCGCAGGGAGGGGTGGGTCGACCTGTACCAGCAATCGTGGAGCGATCCACATCGCGGCGTGCTCCTGCGCTGCCTGGAGCAGCTCGGACCGCACGAGTCGCTGCTCGAGCTCGGCTGCAACGCCGGGCCCAACCTGATCGCGATCAGCAAGGGGCTCTCGGCGGTGCCCGCCCGGATGCATGGGATCGACCTCAACGCCCCCGCCGTCGAGGCAGCCAGGGGCTACTTTGAACGGGCGGGGTGGCGCCACATCTCCGTCGAGCGCGGCCTCCTTCCGGAGGCGGCCGCGCCGATCGGCGACCGTTCGTGGGACGCGGTGATCGCCATCGCGCACCTCATGCACCTCGCGCCCGGCGCGTTCGAACAGACGCTCGCCCACGCGCAGCGAATCGCGCGGCGCCACCTGATCATCATGGACCTGCACCAGTTCAAGCAGTTTCAGGGCGCGCGGCCCGTCTCGCTGCGCCGCTCGCCGATGGAGCGGTGGAGGCGCGACTGGTGGAGCTGCTTCCGCCCCCACGCCGACTGGGAGATCGACATCCAGGAGATGCCGCCCGACGCCAACCTGGCGGACATCGGGGACATCAACGCGCTCGTCGTCGCGCGCCGACGGCGCTCGCGGGCGTAGCGGCCGGTCAGGGGAGCGCTCGGTCTCCTCGGCGATGTCGCTTGGCAGTGCCAGGTAGCCAAAGCGCACGATCACCAGGCGGCCAGGCACGGGAAGGCGCCCGTCGAGCGCCACGCTGAAATGGCCCCCGCACGACGGCGGGCCGCAGCGCTCGACGTGGCGCGCGGGACCGAGCGGGTGGGGTTGGTGGGAGCGGGGGGGCGCGCGCTGTCCCTGACCGCCGTCAAGGGCTTCCCCCCGGTCGCCCGTAGATCGTGCGGCGTGCCCTCTACTGCCGAGCCGCCTCCCGGCCTGACCCGCCGCCGCTTCCTCGGCGGCGCGATCACGCTCGTCTGCGCCCCGCCGATCCTGCAGGTGATCGGTTGCTCCTCGCCGCCGCCCGCGACCTCGCCGCCGTCGGTGCCGCTCGTCGACGGCTGGCCCGTCCCGCCCGGCACGACGCTCGCGGCCGAGGACTACGCCCGCCTCTCGGCGCTGATGGACGCGCTTTTCCCCGGCGACGACCAGGGGCCCGGCGCGGTCGCCGCCGGCGCGCCGTGGTACCTCGATCAACTGTTCGGCGCATTCCGCACCGACCCGCCGCGCATCTTCGCCGGCGGGCCCTATTCGGGTCGTCACGGCGGCGCCGACGGCTTCTCCCAGTTCCAGCGATTGACGCGCGTCGAGGAGCTTGGCTGGCGCACCTTCATCGAGGGATCGCAGGGGATCCCCGAGCGCGAGTGGAATGGCCCGCAAAAGGGGCTCGTCCAGCTCTACACCGACGGCCTCGGGGCGCTCGAGGCGGCGGCGCAGGCCAAAGACGGCGCGCCCTTTACCACCTTGTCGTCCTCCGATCGCCGCGCGCTGGTGAATGCCGCCGACCCCGATTTCATCGCGCTCGCCTGGGGCCACACCATCGAGGGCACGCTCGGCGATCCCGTGTATGGAGGCAACCTCGATCGCGCCGGCTGGCGACTGGTCGATTACGAGGGAGATCGCCAGCCAATCGGGTACAGCGCGGTGCAGATGGCGCACCCGGAGGAGGGCTGATGGCCGACTTCGACGCGATCGTCGTCGGGGCGGGCGCCGGCGGCGGCGTGGCGGCATTCGTGCTCGCCTCGCGTGGCTGGAAGGTGGCGCTCCTCGAAAAAGGGCGCAATCCCTATCCCACGCTCGACGCGCCGGTGCTGGAGGGCTCGCTGTTCGGCAATGACGAAATGCGCCGGCGCCGCTACTACGCCTTCCACAACCCGTTCATCGAGCCGCGCACCTATCGCGCCTCCGCGGCCGTTCCGGCGGTGGCGCGCGAGGTCCAGGGGCTGGGCGTCACCGTCGGCGGCGGCACCGTCCATTACGACGGCGACTCGCCGCGCCTCACAAAGATCGATTTCCGCCTCTTGTCCACGATTGGTCCGGTCGCCGGGGCGGAGGTGGTGGACTGGCCCATCGACTACTCCGACCTCGCCCCCTATTACGACGTCACGGAGCGGTTGATTGGCATTC
>JAJXSP010000001.1 GCA_021784515.1 Myxococcales bacterium
GCGCTCGCGGCGGCGGCTCTCGTCGAACTGCGGCCCCGCGTCCAGCAGCTGGCGCTCGGCGACGGCGAGCGTCTGGTGCGGCGGGCGGCGCTCCACGGACTCGCGCGAGCCGGCGATCGTCCCACGCTCGAACGTGCGGCCCGGCGCGACCCGTCGCCCGCCGTGCGCGCGCTGGCGGAGGCCCTCGCCCGTCCTGCCCCTCCCCCTTCGCCGCCGACGTGGGCGGCGGTGAACCTGGTGGACTACGACGGCGCACCCGTCGCGGGCGCGGCGTGCCGCCTGCAGCTGCCCGATGGACGCGTGAAGGTCGCGACGAGCGGTGCACGGGGAGGCGTGCGCGAGGAGCGCGTTCCGCCCGGCGAACTGGACGTCGAGCTGGTCGATCCGCCCGAGGCGCACGAGCCCTGAATCAGTTCGGCAGCGGCCCCTGCGGCAGCGCGGCGGGCGCCGGCGAGTCGTCGGAGGAGAACACCACCGTCCCCGGCCCGATCTCGCTCGTCGGTGCGAGCGCCCGGGCGCGCGCCACGGCCTCCAGCTCCTCGCCGACGCGCGGGAAGGCGTACTCCATGCTCCCGTCGGCGCTGGTCGTGACATCGCCGTCGAGGTCGCGAAGCAGCTGCTCGAGCGCCCGCCGCGCCTCCTCGGGCGCGACGCCCGCCTTCGCGGCCGCCGCCTCGCATAGCGCCTCGGGCTTCGCCGGCGCGCCGCGTCCGACGACGATCTCCCGCACCACCGCCGCCCGCGCGCGCGCCGCCTCGGCCCTGCGCGTTGCGCGACGTCGCACCGCCCAACGACCCGCGGGCACGCCGAAGAACAGCGACGAAAACGCGAGCGGGAACCAGGTCGCCGCCAGCTCCGCGCCCGTCCCGTCGATGCCGAAGCGCGCGAGGAACGCCGGCGCGATCGAGAGCGCGGCGACGAGGTTGAAGCCGTTCATCACGGCGATCGCGGCGTCGGTTCCGTGGCTGTTCCCGGTGAACGGCGCGAGCGCGTGCTCCTCCTGCCACGCGTAGCGGAACGGCGCCGCCTCGGTCTCGCCCGCGGTGCGCCGCAGCGACGGGAACGAGTAGACGATCGTCCCCTCCGGAGTCACCTCCGGCTCGCCGTCGTAGTCGGCCAGCAGGCGCGTCGCCTCGCGCTCGGCGCGGTCGTAGCTCCACCCGGTCAGCGCGACGAGATCGGTGGCGGTGATGCGCCCGTCGGAGGTGCGCAGGTAGCCGACGACGGCGCGGTCGGCCTCGAGGCGATCGACCGGCGGCCCGCCGGGCCCGAACACGAAGTCGAACACCGACCGGTAGAACCGCTTGCCGCCGGCGCGGCGCCCGAGGCGGCGCCTCTCCTGCGGTGGCGCCCAGTCGGGCATCATCCACCACACGATCCACGGGAAGCCGAAGCCGCCGCCGTCGCTGCGGCGCCGGTCGTCGCGATTGGAGCTCTGTGCGACGACGAGCGCGACCGCCATCGCGACGAACGCCGCGACGTAGAAGATCAGCGTGGCGACGATCCACACCTTGAAGCCGATGGTGAACGCCTTCCAGAGCGCGCGCCCGGCCTGCGCGATTCGCTCGCGGGCCGGCACCGCGTCCCGACGGACCATCCGCGGGTCGAAGCGGTAGAGCAGCTCGCCCTCGTCGGTGACGGCGAGGTGGCTCTCGTAGGTGGAGAGCAGCTTGCGGAGCGCGGCGTCGGTGACGTCGGTGGGCAGTCCGGTCAGCGCCACCGCGTCGGCGCGCGTCAGCGTCCCCTTGCGCCCACGCAGCGCGGTAGCGAGGGCGCGCTCGGCGCCGCTCTCGCTGAGGTGGCCCCGGTCAGTCATGGTCTCGGTGTGCACGATGGTGAGATGCTAGCGCGCCGCCGCCGTCACGCCAGCGGCGCCGGCGTCAGGTCGGTCGGCCAAGGGCGTTGAGCAGCCGGTCGCGGACCTCGTTGCGCAGCGCGACGGACTCGGCGAACAGCCGGTCCAGCCGATCGGCGATCGGCTTCGGCCACGTCGCTTGCGCGTCGGCGTCGCCTGCCATCAGGCGGTGCGCGGCGGCGAGCTGATCGACGGCGCCCTCGAGGGCGAGGTGCAGCTCGCGGAGGCGTTCACGGTCGTTCATCGGCTGCGGATCCGGATCTGGTTGAAGGGTTGGCTGGGGCCCGGGCGCGACGGGCCGCCGCGCGGTCGGTCGCGATCGTTTCGGTCGTTGCGGTCGTTGCCGCGGTCGTCGCGCCGCGAAGCGCCGGGGCGGCTGCCCGACGGGCCGTGGCTCGACGGGGGACGCGCGCCCTCCCCCGCCTTGGGCGGCTCGGACGGTCTCGCCACGGTCTCGCCACTTCCTCTGCCGGCGTTCGCTCCGCTCACCGCTTCGCGGGCTCCGGTCGCCTGCTTGATGGAGAGGCCGATGCGCCGCCGCTCGGCGTCCACCTTGATCACCTTCACCTTCACGCGCTCGCCGACCTTCACCGCGGAGGCCGGGTCCTTCACGAACTTGTGCGACAGCTCCGAGACGTGGACCAGGCCGTCCTGGTGCACGCCCACGTCGACGAATGCCCCGAACGCGGTGACGTTGGTGACCACGCCCTCGAGGATCATCCCCTCGGCGAGGTGCTCGAAGGCGGTCACGTCGGCGCGGAACTTCACCGCCTCGAAGGTCGCGCGCGGATCGCGGCCCGGCTTCTCCAGCTCGGCGAGGATGTCGCGCAGCGTCGGCTCGCCGCGCTTTCCATCCACGTATTTGGATATGTCGATGCGCTTGAGCAGGTCGCGGTTGCGCACCAGGTCCTTCACGCCCACCTGGAGGTCGGCGGCCATGCGCTCCACCACGTCGTAGCTCTCGGGGTGCACCGCGCTGTCGTCGAGCGGGTGGTCGCCGCCGCGCACGCGCAGGAAGCCGGCGGCCTGCTCGAACGCCTTCGGCCCGAGGCGCGGCACGCGCTTCAGGTCCTCGCGCCGCCCGAAGGGGCCGTGCTCGGCACGGAAGGTGACGATGCCGCGCGCCAGCGACTCGCCGACTCCCGCGACGTACTGGAGCAGCTTCACCGAGGCGGTGTTCACGTCCACGCCGACGGAGTTCACGCACGATTCGACCACGCCGTCGAGCGCCTTGCCGAGCGACGGCTGGTGGACGTCGTGCTGGTACTGCCCGACGCCGATCGACTTGGGGTCGATCTTCACCAGCTCGGCGAGCGGATCCTGCAGGCGGCGCCCGATCGACACCGCGCCGCGCACGGTGATGTCCTGGTCGGGCAGCTCCTCGCGCGCCACCTCGGAGGCCGAGTAGACCGACGCGCCCGACTCGTTCACGACGACGACGTTCGCCTCGCCGAGCTTGCCGGCCGCGCGGAGCTTTCCCGCCCACGCCTCGGCCTCGCGCCCGCCGGTGCCGTTGCCGACCGCGATCGCCTCGATCTTGAAGCGCGCGCAGAGGCCGGTGACGATCGCCTCCGCCTCGCGCTCGCGCGCCTCGGACTGCCCGAGGTAGGCGACCTCGTGCGCCAGCAGGTTGCCCTGCGCGTCGATCACCGCGACCTTGCAGCCGGTGCGGAAGCCGGGGTCGAGCGCGAGCACGCGCTTGCCACCGAGCGGCGAGGCGAGCAGCAGGTGGCGCAGGTTCTCGGCGAACACGCGGATCGCCTCCGCGTCGGCGGCCTCCTTGAGCGCCAGGCGCACGTCGACCTCGATCGCCGGCTTGAGCAGTCGGTCGTAGCCGTCGGCGAGCGCGGCCTCGAGTTCGGCGGCGAGCGAGGCGCGCGGCTCCTTCACGACCTGCTGGCGGATCGCCCCAAGCGAGCGCTCGCGATCGACGTCGAGCACGACGCGCAGGAAGCCCTCCTTCTCGCCGCGCCGGAGCGCCAGCAGGCGGTGCGACGGGATCTCCTTCGCGCGCTGCCGGAGCTCGAAGTAGTCCTTGTACTTCGCCCCCTCGGTCTCCTTGCCCTTCAGCACGCGCGACTCGATCTCGCCATCGGCGAGGGCCAGGTCGCGCAGCCCCGCGCGTACCGTCGCCGTCTCGGCGATCACCTCGGCCACGATGTCGCGGGCGCCGGCGAAGGCAGCCTCCACGTCGGGGACCTCGCCTCCCAGGTGTGGCTTCGCCAGCTCCTCGCGCGGTGGCAGGCCCGCCTCCTGCGCGAGGATCCGATCGGCGAGCGGCCCAAGACCGCGGTCGCGGGCCACCGTCGCGCGCGTGCGCCGCTTCGGCTTGTACGGCAGGTACAGGTCCTCGAGCTCCGTCTTCGAGCGCGTCGCCTCGATCGCCGCCCGCAGCGCGGGCCCGAGCTTGCCCTGCTCCGAGATCGAGGCGAGCACCGTCTCCCGGCGAGCTTCGAGATCCTTCAGGTACTCGCTTCGCTCGAGAATCTTCGCGACCGCCACCTCGTCCAGGGCGCCCGTCATCTCCTTGCGGTAGCGGGCGATGAACGGAACGGTCGCGCCCTCCGCGAGGAGGGCGAGGGTCTTCTCCACCTGGGGCCGGCCGAGGCCGAGCTCCTCGGCGATCACCGTCGCGGGCACGAGAGGCATCCGGGCTTGGTACACGAGTCTCCGCGACAAGGGGAGGAAAAAATGCGACGGCCGCGCCGCGCCCCGACGGCGAAGGGCGCGCATCCGCGGGACCGATGCGCTATGATGCGCGCCACGATGAGGGCGGTGGACCCCGGCACAAAGGTCGCGTGATGGCGAACTTCCGTCTGCGCCTTCGCGAAGCGGAGCTCGATCTCCCCAACGGCGAGCTGTCGATCGGCCGCGGGACCGAGTGCTTCCTGCGGATCAACGACGAGCTGGTGTCGCGTCGGCACGCGCGGCTGCTGGTGACGCCGTCGAGCGTGACGTTCGAGGACCTCGGCAGCCGCAACGGCTCGCGCGTCAACGGCGCTCCCATCGGCGGCGCCGTCACGCTGAAGATCGGCGACGAGGTGGAGATCGGCACGCAGATCTTCCAGCTGGTCCGCGGCGCCGGGCTCCCGAGCCGCAGCCCCACCGTGACGACGCCGAGCCTGCGCCCCTGCCGCAACTGCAAGCGCCTCGTCGAGGCGCGGTTCACCACCTGCCCGCTGTGCGGCGCCAACCAGCGCGAGGAGGTGGAGGAGGGGCCGACGCGCTCGATGACCAGCTTCGAGCTGCTGCTCGGCGTGGGCGACAAGATGATCGCGCTCGGGCGCATCGACGAGGCCGAGAAGATGCTCGGGCCGCGGCTGCGCGAGCTGCTGGCGCGCGCCGGTCGCGCCGATCTACCCGGGCCCGCCGAGGTGACCGAGGCGCTGCGGCGCGGCGTGCGCCTGGCGGCGGCGACCCGGCGCGGCGAGTGGTACGTGTGGATCTTCGACTTCGCGCGCCTCTCCCTGCAGGCCCTCGAGGAGCCGCTCCTCGACGAGCTGCACGCGCACATGATGGCGCACAAGCCCGACGCGGCGGCCGCCGTGCAGGCCTACCTCGACGCGGCCGTCGTCGCGGGCGCCGACGAGCCGGCCCTCCTTCACCGCCGGCGCCTCGAGGCGCTGCTGCGCTTCTGTCAGCGGCAGGATCCACCGTCGGCGTGAACGCAACGACCGCGAGCCGTGAGCCAGGCGCTGTCGCCGGCTCGCGACTCGCGGCTCGTCGCGGCGTCGGTCAGTAGTTGGACTTGGGCTGCGCCGGCTGCTGCTCCTGCGGTTGCTGCTGCGGCGTCGCTCCGGTGTCCTCGTGCCCGCCCACCGGCTGCCGCTCGGGGATGGTGATCCGATCGACCCGCGTGAGGTTGATCTTGTCGGCGATCGACGAGAGGTCGTCGTCGGCGTCCTTCAGCCGCGCGTAGAGCTGCGAGCTCAGCGAGGCCACCTGGTCGCGCGAGTCGCTCTTCACCGCGGTGCGGATCTGCCCGAGGAGGTTGCGCGCCTGGGTCAGGTTCTTCTGCAGCGAATCGACCTTCGCCGTGTCGCTGACGCGCGCCTCGGGCATCGACTTCACGTGCGAGACGTGGGTCAGCGCGCTCGAGATCGCGCGGTCGATGTTCCCGAGATCCTCACGCTCGATGGTGGCGTCGAGCTTGCCGGGGGTGAGCTGGGTCGTCGTGTAGAGGACCTTGGTGTTGTTCATCGCATCGCGCAGGTAGAGGTCGATCTCGCTCACGTGCTTCTTGGACTCGTCGGGCTTCGCCCCGGCGGCGCTCTTCTCGGCTCCCATCTGCTTCTCGTCCATCTTGTTCGCGCCCATCCCACCCTGCTGGGCGATGGCCGTCGCCGGCCCCACGAGCGACGCGCCGGCGAGCAGCACCATCAGCGAACGCTTCATTCGACCACCTCCTTGGACCCGGCCGCGCCGGGGGTTGCGAAAGACACTAGCTCCCGCGACGCCTCGGGCAAGCGTCGCCGCGCGCGTCCTTGACCCGATGGTCCCCACGGGATAACAAGCCGCCATGCTCGGCGAACTGTTCGAACGGGTGGATCACCTCCGCTCGGAGTGGAAGGCACGCCTCGAGGTGGACGTCGAGGGGATGGTCGCCGGGATCCGGGCGCGGCTGGCGAGCCGCCTCCGCCTGACGCCGCTCGCCGTCGACGAGGACCTGCAGGACCGACGAGGCCGGTTCGGGCTGGGGCGGGTGCGGACGTGGGCCTTCGAGTCGCCCGAGCTGCGCAAGGCGGTGCTCGCCCAGGTCGAGCTGCGGCCGGTGATCGAGGGGCTGGCGCTGGTGCTCGCGCCTCGGCGCGACATCGACGCGCCGGTGTTCGCCGCCGACCTGATGGTGCTCCCGACGCGGCTCGCGGCGAACGCCGACGTCTATGGCGCTCCCGAGCGGACCCGCGGCCTGCTGGCGCCGCTCGCCGCCAGCTTCGCGCGCGTCGGCGGCACCGCCGGCCCGGCGTGGTGCGCGCGGATCGGTTCGGGCGAGGGGCTCCATGCGCGCCCGAGCCCGCGGCTGGTCGACGAGCTGTTCGCCGGCGTCACCTCGGCGGTGGGGATCTACACCGACGTGCTGCTCTCCGCCCCGCGCGGCGTCGATCGCGCGCGCGAGCAGGGCGAGTTCTTCGCCGCCTTCCACGCCCACGGGCCGC
The DNA here is from genome assembly GCA_021784515.1 of Myxococcales bacterium. Lineage (GTDB taxonomy): Bacteria > Myxococcota_A > Polyangia > Palsa-1104 > SHYY01 > SHYY01. Next base: position 7,012 of record JAJXSP010000001.1, read on the forward strand.
GCACCGGTCCCCTCGGGCGTCTCTTCGGCGCCGCGTGGGCCGAGCGCTTCAGCCGGCTCCTCTTCGAGTAGCTGCCGAGCTTCCGAACGCTCTACGGCGTCGCCTGTTTCTTGACCGCGGCGGGCGCTTGCTCCTAAAGTCCGCCCAGAGGCCCGACTCACCATGCGGATCCTGCGCGCCCGGTACCGCGACGGAGAGGAGCTGCTGCGGCACTACCAGCCGTCGCTCCCCGCCGGTGGCCTCTTCTATCCGACCCGCGAGGCGATCGCCGTCGGAGAGCCCGTGGTGGTGGAGGTGCGCTTCCCGGCGCTGCGCGACCGGATGATGTTCCGGGGCGCGATCGCATGGCGCCGCACCGGGCGCCACCGGACCAAGCTGCGCGCGGGGCTCGGGATCGAGTTCCTGCCCGTCGAGGCGGACCGCCGGGACTTCCTGCTGGCGGTGGCGCGCGGCGAGCAGGTGGAGATGGTGGTGCGACGCCATCGCCGCCTGCCGGTCGATCTCGAGGTGCGCTGGCGCGTGCTCGCCGACCGCACGTGGTTCGACAGCCGCATCGAGGACATCAGCCCGGGCGGCGCGTTCGTGGCGACGAGCGAGACGCGCCCGCCGGGGACGGAGCTGGTGTTCGACGTGACGCCCCCCGGGAACCTGGTGCCGCTGCAGATCGCGGCGCGCGTGGCGTGGGTGCGCGCCGAGCGCGGCTACGGCGTCGAGTTCCGTTCGCGCGACGCCGGAGGAGCCCGCCGCCTGCGCGAGCTGGTGCGCCGCCTCGAGCGCGACGCGAGCCCCGTGGCCGCCGCCTCCGCCTGACTCGCGCGATCATGCGATCGCGAAGGCGTAGAAGAAGCCGGTGTTGGTCAGCACGTAGACCTGCCGGCCGTCGGAGACCGGAGGCGCCGTGACGCCATGCCCAGGCTGGAAGAACTGGAGCAGCCGCCCGCTCGCCGCGTCGGCGACGTAGGTCCCGCCCTCGGAGGCCGAGAGCAGGAGGTAGCGGCCACGGACGAGCACGGGCTGCGACAGCTCGCCCTGCCGCGCGAGCGACTGCCGCCACAGGAGGCGCCCCTTCGTGTCGAGGCAGTGCAGCCCCTCGCGCGCGGCGGCGAAGTAGACGCGCCCGCGATCGACGCGCACCGTTCCCGCGCCCTCGACCTCGTAGCGCCACCGCACCCCGCCCTCGGCGGGATCGAGCGCGTAGACGCCGCCCGAGTAGGACGAGACGTAGAGCGTGCCGTCGACCAGCGCGGGCGTCGCGTCGACGTCGGAGAAGTGCGCGTTCTCGCCGGCGAGCGAGCGCGCCCAGATCACGTCGCCCGTGCGCGCGTTGAGCGCGGCGAGGTAGCCGTCGGCGAAGCCGACGTAGGCGCGGCCGCCGAAGACGAGCGGGCTGGCGGAGCCGCGAATGCTGAAGCTCTCGGGCGCCTCGCGCTCGTACTGCCAGCGCCAGGCGCCGGTATGCCCGTCGAGGGCGTAGATGCGGTCCTCGCCGTTGAAGAAGTAGAGCATCCCCTCCTCGTAGACCGGCTCGCTGGCGATGGGCCCCTTGGTGCGATAGACCCACCGCTCGACGCCCGTCGCCGCGTCGAGGCAGTACATGCCGCCGTCGTCGGCGCCGACGAAGACCGCCTTCGCGTCGGCGAGGTAGAGCGGGCGCCCCGACACACCGGCGGCGATCTTCTTGCGCCACAGCACCTCGCCGTCGCTGCGGCGGAGCGCGAAGAAGTTGCCCCCGTGCGAGCCGATGAACACGCGCACGCCGTCGGTGGCGGCGGCGGCGAACTCCTGCGGCTTGTACTCGATGAGGCCGGGCTCGGTCAGCAGGCGCCGCCAGCGGACCGACAGCACCGCGTCTCCGGTGGGCGGCGAATCGGCCGCGCCCGTCGAGCTGCGATCGCCGGCGACGGTGGCGGCGCCGGTGCACCCGGCGACGAGCAGCCCCGCCGCGATCGCGAGCCGCATCAGCCTCCCGCGCTGGCCGGCGCGACCGGCGCGCCGAGCAGCCCGAGCTGCGTCTCGACCTCGTCCTTGAGGCCCGACCGCGGCACCTTCGCGAGCAGATCGCGGTACGCCGCCTCGGCGCCCTTCTTGTCGCCCTTCTTCACGAGCACCCGCGCCTGATCCCACAGCGCGCGGTCGCGGTAGAAGTCACCGCCCTTGGGCTCGAGCTCCTTGTACGCGGCGAGCGCGTCGTCGAGCTTGCCCTGCGCCTCGAGGCTCAGGCCGACGCCCTCGCGCGCCAGGAAGCGCAGGGTGTCATCGTCGTGCGCGCCGTCGAGGTACTTGCGGTAGTCGGCCTCGGCCTCGGGGAAGCGCCCGAGGTCGAACAGCAGGCCGGCGCGGGCGAGGCGGGCGCGGCGGCCGACCTGCCCCGACCCCTTGCCCGTCTCCAACTTGTCGATCTCGGCGAGGCTCGCCTCGAGGCGCTCCTTGTCGGTCTTGAAGCGCGGCAGCTTGTCCTCGGGCTTGACCGGGGCGGTGTCGGTGATCAGCTCCGCCTCCGCGACGCGGACGGCGTGGTCGAAGGTTTCGGTCGCCTCTTCGCGCGACGTCGTGACGAAGTGGTCGATCACCCAGACGGCGACCAGCACGGCGATGGCGCCGACGACGGTGAACAGGATCGCCCGCGTGTACGGGAGCGTCGCCTCGTAGGCCTTCTGCCAGAACGAGACGAACTCGTCGGGCTGGTTCGCCTGCCCGTGCGGCTTGCGCGTGTACTGCTTCTTGCCCACGTTGAGTGCCTCGCTTTGGGGGAGATTCGAGTCGCGGAAGCTAGCAAACCACCCCGGCGTCGTCAATTCGACGGCGCGCGGCGCGCGGCGGTTGCCCGCCACGGCGTGTTTCGTGGTAGGAAGCGCCGTGGTCTCGTCGCGGGCTCGACACTTCCTCCGCCTGCGTTCGCTTCGCTCACCGCGCCTCCGCCGACTGTCGCCGGCGTCCAGCGATCTGGGAGGGCGAAGGCGCGGGCTCCGGTGGCGCCCGATCGCCTGCCTGCTCTGCCTCCTCGGGCTCGCACCAGCCGCGGCCGCCGAGGAGAAGGAGTGGACGGTCGCGGCGACGCCGGCCTTCTCGCTCCTGCGCGTGGGCGACCGCATGGCATGGGGCGGCGGCGCGGGCGTGGACCTCGGGTGGGGCCTGACCGACGCGGTCACGCTCCGCGCGACGGGCGCCTTGACCGGACAGGCCGTCGGCTCCGGCGACGGCCAGCCGTCGGGCGCGGTGCTGGCGTGGTTCGCCGGCGTCGGCGTCACCTACGCGATCGACATCGTCCGCGTGGTGCCGTACTTCGACTTCGCGCTCGGCTACGAGGGCCTCCGCCGCCCGATCGCGGGGGGCAGTGCCACCGACCACGAGCTCGGGCTCGAGGCGGGCATCGGGGTGGACTACCTGGTCAGCCGCCGCCTCGCCGTCGGTGCGGTGGTGCGCTACCACGGCGCGCTGACCGCGATCACGGAGCTGCCGCTGGACCTCTACGTCGGGCCGCGGATCGCGATCCACTTCGGCGGCGGATGACCAATCCCGCCGCGCCCCCTGTCCGCGGTCGCTTCGCGCTGCTGACTCAAATGAGCGCGCGCTTCATCCTGTTCGTCACGGCGACGCTCCTCGGCGGCTGCCGGGCCAGGGAGCAGCCGTCCAGCACGCCCGCCGAGCTGCGCGCCACCTCCGCCGACGGGGCCGAGGTGATCGACGACACCTTCGAGCAGCTCTACCCGCTCTTCCTGCTGCCCAAGCTCGACGAGGGACCCCGCGCGCTCCTATGGAGTCGCTACCCGCACCGCTGGGTGCGATGGACCGGCCAGCTCGTCTCGGTGAACCAGTACGGCGCGCAGATCAAGCACCTCCGGCAGACCACCACCTTCGACGTCTCGCTGCAGCTCGACCCGGCCGCCCGCGCCGGGCTGCGACGGGTCAAGCCGGGGACGCGCGTGACCTACGTCGGCCAGCTCGAGGCTTACAATCCGGTGTTCCGGGTCTTCCGCCTGACGCGCGGGAACGTGATCGTCGCCCAAGGCGACGCGCGGTGACCCCAGCGTGACTCGAACACGCGACCTGCTGTTTAGGAAACAGCCGGCCGATCAGGGGGGACGTTCCCGTCCCCCCTCGACGAGCGGAGCTCGTCGAGCCTCCCCCCACCGCGCGTCGCGTCGCGCGGGTTTCGTGCCGCGGTGACCCCAGCGTGACTCGAACACGCGACCTGCTGTTTAGGAAACAGCCGCTCTATCCGGCTGAGCTATGGGGTCTGGTCCGGCGGCGGAGTCTACACCAACCGCGCCGCCGGGGACGGGTTCAGTAGGTGAGCAGCGCCTCGACGGGGTGATCGCCGAGGCGGGCGCGGCCGCCGAGGAAGCCGAGCTCGATCACGAAGGCGAAGCCGGCGACGGTGCCCTGCTGGCGCGCGATCAGCCGGGCGGTGGCCGCCGCGGTGCCGCCCGTGGCCAGCAGATCGTCGATGATCACGCAGCGCTCGCCCGCCACCGCGTCCTCGTGCATCTCGAGCGCGTCGGTGCCGTACTCGAGGCTGTAGGTCTCGCGCACCGCGCGCCAAGGCAGCTTGCCGGGCTTGCGCACCGGCGCCATCCCCACGCCGAGCCGCTCGGCGAGCGCGGCGCCGAAGATGAACCCGCGCGACTCGATGCCCACGAGGCGGGTCGGCTTGAGCGGCGCCACGCGCTCGGCGAGCAGGTCGGTGGTGGCGCGGAAGGAGGCGCCGTCGCCGATGAGCGGCGTGATGTCCCGAAACAGGATGCCGGGTTTCGGGAAGTCGGGCACGTCGCGGACGCGGGCCTGGAGGCGGGCGAGCTTCTCGGCGTGGCTCATGGTTTCCTCATTTTGTCAAGGGGTGGCAGGTAGCGCTCGGGATCCTTCGGGACGTCCCCGTCGCGCACCTCGAAGTGGAGGTGCGGCGCGGTGGCGCGGCCGGTGTGGCCGGAGAGCGAGATCACGTCGCCCCGGGCGACGTCGCGCCCCTCGGCGGCGAGCAGCGCCGAGTTGTGCGCGTAGACGGTGACCAGCCCGTCGCGGTGGCGCAGCATGACGAGCTTGCCGTAGCCGCGCAGCCTCGCGCCGGCGTAGATCACCCGCCCGGCGGCGGCGGCGCGAACGGCGGTGCCGTCGGCGACGCGGAGGTCGATCCCCTCGTGGGGCCGGCCGTCGCGCACGCCGAAGCGCGAGGAGATCGGCGCGCACACCGGCCAGTCGAGGGCCGCGTGCCGGCACCCCGTGGCAATCAGGGCCAGCATCAGGCTCGCGCCGGCCCCTCGCCGCCCCATCCGAACCTCCCCAGGAGATCGACGAACGCGCAGCCGGTGTCCCAGTGCGTGTGGTAGTCCTCGCCCGCGCGCGTCACCACCGAGAGGCGCTGCAGGCCGCGCGGCCCGACGGGGATCACCAGCCGCCCGCCGTCGGCGAGCTGGTCGAGCAGCAGCGGCGGCAACGACGGCGCGCCCGCGGCGACGAGGATCGCGTCGTAGGGCGCGTACTCCCGCCAGCCGAAGCTGCCGTCGGCGACGGCGATCCTGACGTTCCGGCAGTCGAGCGCGCGCAGGCGCTCCACTGCCGCCTCGGCCAGCTGCGGGATGCGTTCGACGGCGAACACCTCCCGCCCGAGCTCCGCGGCGACCGCGGCGGCGTAGCCCGAGCCGGCCCCGACGTCGAGCACGCGGTCGGTCGGTCGCAGGGCCCCGAGCTCGAGCATCCGCGCCACCATCCACGGCTGCGAGATCGTCTGGCCGTACCCGATCGGCAGCGGCGCGTCGTCGTAGGCGCGCTCGCGCTGGGCCGGATCGACGAAGCGCTCGCGCGGGACGCGAGCCATCGCGGAGAGGACCCGCTCGTCGCGGATGCCGCGGGCGCGCAGCTGGTCCTCGACCATGCGCTCGCGGGCCGAGCGTGACTCGACCTCCGTCATGCGCGCTTGGCCTCCTCCTCGACGAGCGCCTCGAAGCCATCGAGGCGCCACCCCGGCAGCCGGGCCAGCAGCCCGGAGTGCGTGAGGTCGAGGTCGAGCGGCGTCACCGACACCGCCTCGTCGCGCATCGCCACGCCGTCGGAGCCCTCGACGTCGCCGAATCCGATCGTCGGGCCGCCGATCCAGTAGTAGCGGCGCCCGCGCAGGTCGGCGCGCTCCTCGACCTGATCGCGGTACAGCCGCCTGCCGAGGCGCGTCCAGCGGTAGCCGCGCGGCGCGCCGCGGGGGACATTCACGTTGAGCAGCGTCTCCTCGGGCAGCCCCTTCGCGAGGATGGCGCGCGCGAGGGCGTGGGCGAAGCGCGCCGCCTCGGTGAAGTCGGCGCCCGAGCGGTAGTCGAGCGACACCGCCATCGCCGGCCAGCCGCGGATCGCCGCCTCGACGGCGCAGGCGACGGTGCCCGAGTAGAAGACGTCGGCGCCGAGGTTGAGTCCGTGGTTGATCCCCGACACCACCAGCGCGGGCGGCCGCGGCGCGAGCTTGAGCAGCCCGACGTACACGCAGTCCACCGGCGTGCCGTCGACGGAGAACCAGCCCGGCCGTACCTCCTCGACGCGCAGCGGGCGGTCCATCGTGAAGGCGTGGCTGGTGGCCGAGCGCTCGCGGTCCGGCGCGACGACGATCGTCTCGCCGAGCGATGACATCGCCTCGGCGAGCGCGTGGAGGCCGCGCGCCTGCACGCCGTCGTCGTTGGCGAGGAGGATCAGCGGCCGCTCGTCATTTGCCAATGTGGTCACCGTGCGAAGCTAACCGCGCCGCGTCGCCGGAGCAAAGTTTCGGCGGCCCTCGAAAAAGAAAAGCGGCGTCGCGTTGCTCTGCGACGCCGCTGCGGTCGGGGCGAGTGGATTCGAACCACCGACCCCCAGTCCCCCAGACTGGTGCGCTAACCAGGCTGCGCCACGCCCCGATGTTGATTTCCGAAGTGCGCGTACTCTACTCGCTCGCCTCGTCCTCGTCAACGATTCGTAGCAGATCTTGCAGGGCCTCCTCCATCCGGTCGGCGAGCCGCCGCGTGCTCCCCGGCAGCTCCTCGCCCTTTTCCACGCGCAGGCGCCGCTTCGCCCCGGGGATCTGCAGCCGCTCGTCGTAGCGCAGCGCCTTGATCCGAAGGAACGCCTCCACGTCGCGGCGGCGGTAGACGCGCTGGTTGGTGCGCGAGCGCTCGGGGCGGATCTCGCGGCCGAACTGCCCCTCCCAGTAGCGCAGCACGTACGGCTCCACCCCGACGAGCTTCGCCACCTCGCCGATCTTGAAGAACTGCTTGTCGGGGATCTCGTCCGCCAACGTCGTCTCCGGGGGGGGCACCGCCCCGTCGGATCCCGCTCAGCCGTTGAGGACGTTCTTGAGGACCTGGCTCGGCTTGAAGGTGAGCACGCGGCGGGCGCTGATGGTGATCTCCTGCCCCGTCTGCGGGTTGCGTCCGACCCGCGAGTTCTTGTCGCGCACGACGAAGTTGCCGAAGCCGGAGATCTTGATCTTCTCGCCGCGCTCGAGCGTCTCCTTGATCGTGTCGAACACCACCTCGACGATGTCGGCCGCCTCCTTCTTCGAGAAGCCGCCCACGCGCTCGTAGACGTTCTCGACGATGTCCGCCTTCGTCATGGTGTGGTGGTCGGACTCGGTAGGCTCGGCGGGCAGCCGGGGGCTTGGCTTGGGGCTCTTTTCGCTCACGACTCCCTCGCTTGGGCGGGACTTTTGCGGTGCAAGTATAGCTACCTTTGCTCGATCTGGAAGCAGGTCCGGAGCGCCTCGATCACCGTCGAGTGGGCGGCGTTCACCTCGTCGTCGGTCAGGGTACGCTCGCGGGAGCGGAAGCCGAGCGCGAAGAGCATTCCCTTGCGCCCCGCCGGCACCTTGCCCGGCTCGCGGTAGTCCTCCAGCACCCGCACGCTCTCGATGAGCGGCGAGGCGGCGGCCATCGCGGCGCCGAGGTCGGCGGCCGGCACGGCGGCGTCGACGAAGAACGAGAGATCGCGCGCCGAGCCTGGGAAGCGGGGCAGCTCGACGAGCGCGGGCGGCTCGGCGGCCTCGATGGCGGCGAGGGAAAGCTCGAAGGCGAACGCGCGCCCCTCGACGCCGAACCGGTCGCGCAGCTCGGGGTGCACCTCGCCGACCACGCCGGCTTCCGCGCCGCCGACGGAGACGACCGCGGCGAGCCCGGGATGGAGCCAAGGCGCCTCGCCCGCGCGCGGCGCGCGGAACGACGTCGCAGCGACGCGCCGGCGCGCGAGCAGCCCCTCGACCACGCCCTTGGCGTCGAAGTAGTCCAGCTCCTCGCCGGGCTTGAGCCAGCCGTCGCGGCGCCCGGCGATCACTCCCGCGGCGACCAGGCGCTCGCACGGCAGCATGTTCTCCGATGGGAGGAACACGGTGCCCAGCTCGAACAGCCGCACGTCCCACACGCCGCGCGACTGATTGCGCGCGAGCGCCGCGAGCAGCCCCGGCACGAGCGAGGTGCGCATCACCGACTGCTCCTCGCGCAGCGGGTTCTCGAGGCGCAGCGGCGCGGCGCGGCCGTCGGAGTAGCCGAGGGCGGCGATGCGCTCGGGGGCGACGAAGGCGAACGAGACCGTCTCGGCCAGCCCGAGCGCGGCCAGCGCGTCGCGCACCGACTCGGCGGCGAGCCCGGCGCGATCGGGCGGAACGGGGGCCATCGTCGAGCGCGGCAGCGTCGCGGGCACCTCGTCGTACCCGTGGACGCGGGCGATCTCCTCGACGAGGTCGATCTCGCGCGTCAGGTCGGGCCGGAAGGTCGGCACGCTGCACCGCAGCAAAGCGCCCTCCTCGCGCACCTCGATCCCGAGGGCGCGGAGGATCCGCGCCTGCTCCGCCGCCGGGAGCGCCATGCCGGTGACGCGCTCGGTCCGCGCCGGACGCAGCGCCAGCTCGCGCGGCGCGATCGGCCGCGGATAGCAGTCCACCAGCGAGGGCAGCGCCACCTTCGCGCCGGTCCACTGGGCGATCCAGCGCGCGCACGCGTCGGAGGCGAGCGTCACGCCCGCGTTTGGATCGACGCCGCGCTCGAAGCGCTGCGAGGCCTCGCTGTGCAGCCCGACGCGGCGGGCGGTGCGCCGGATGCGCGCCGGATCGAAGGCCGCGCTCTCGAGGAGGATGCGGGTCGTGGTCGCGGTCACCTCGGTGTCGAGGCCGCCCATCACGCCGGCGAGCGCGACCGGGCGCTCGGCGTCGCAGATCACCACGTCGTCGACAGCGAGCGCGCGGTCCTGTCCGTCGAGGGTGACGATGCGCTCGCCCGCGCGCGGGCGGCGCACGACGATCGCCGGCCCGCGCAGCTTGTCGAGATCGAACGCGTGCAGCGGCTGGCCGGTGAGCATCAGCGCGAGGTTGGTGGCATCGACCACGTCGTTGATCGCGCGCACGCCGAGGCGTCCGAGCAAGAGCCGCACCTTGAGCGGGCTCTGCCCGACGGTGACGCCGGCAAGGACGTTCGCGGTGTAGCGCGGGCAGCCCTCGCGATCCTCGATCGCCACCGCGGGCGGCGCGATCGCCTCGCCGCGGACCGGATCGAGCGCGCGCGGGACGGGAAGCAGGCGCGCGCCGGGGCAGAGCGCCGCCACCTCGCGCGCCACGCCGAGGTGGCCCATGCAGTCGGGGCGGTTCGGCGTGACGTTCAGCTCGAGGATCCGATCGGGCAGGCCGAGCAGCGCGCCCACGTCGGCGCCGGGTGTCGCGTCGGCGTCGAGGATCAGGATCCCCTCGTGCGACTCGCCGAGCCCGAGCTCGTCCTCGGCGCACAGCATCCCGGGAGAGAGGACGCCGCGCACCTCCTTCGCCGCCATCGTGATCCCGCTCAACAGCGTCGCGCCCGGGCGCGCCCAGGCGACTTTGTTGCTCGCTGCGCTCTGCGCCCCGCGCTGCGCGCCGGGACCCAGGCCGCCGGGCGCGGGCACGTTCGGCGCGCCGCACACCACCTGCGTCACCTCGCGCCCGTCCCACACGTCCACGAGGGTGAGCTTGTCGGCCTTCGGGTGCTTCCGGCGATCGCGCACCTCGGCGACGATCACGCCAGAGAGCCCGGCGCCCACCTGCTCCTCGCCCTCCACCTCGAGCCCTGCGGCGGTCAGGCGCGCGGCGATCTCCCCGTCGGTGGCGTCGGTGGCCAGAAGCTCGCGCAGCCAGCTTGTCGAGATCTTCATACCGGGCCTCTACTGGAACTGCTCGAGGAGGCGCTGGTCGCCCTCGTAGAGCAGGCGGATGTCACTGATGCGGTACTTCAGCATCGCCATGCGATCGATGCCGAAGCCGAACGCGAAGCCGGTGTAGCGCTCGCTGTCGTAGTCGACGTGACGGAACACCTCGGGGTCCACCATCCCGGCGCCGCCGACCTCGAGCCAGCCGGTCCCCTTGCAGGTGCGGCAGCCCGCATCGGGAGATCGTGTTTTCGGTTGAAGGGCGCAGAAGACGCACGACAGGTCGACCTCGGCCGACGGCTCGGTGAACGGGAAGAACGACGGCCGCAGCCGGATCCCCGTCGCGGGCCCGAAGAAGGCGCGCACGAAATGGAGCAGCGTGCCCTTGAGATCGCCGAAGGTCACCTGCTCGTCGACGACCAGCCCCTCGACCTGGTGGAACATCGGCGAGTGCGTGGGGTCGTCGTCGCGGCGGTAGACCGGGCCGGGGCAGATCACGCGCACCGGCGGGCGCTGCGCCAGCATGGTGCGGATCTGGACCGGCGAAGTGTGCGTGCGCAGCAGGACGTCCTTCGCGCCGGCGACGTAGAAGGTGTCCTGCATGTCGCGCGCGGGGTGGTCCTTCGGCATCGCCAGCGCTTCGAAGTTGTGGAAGTCGGTCTCCACCTGCGGCCCGGTCGCGAGCGAAAAGCCGAGCTGCGCGAAGATGCGCTCGATCTCGCGGCGCGTGTGGGTCAATGGGTGGAGGTGGCCGGCCCGCGGCGCGCGCCCGGGCAGCGTGACGTCGACGGTGCGCGCCAGATCGCGGCCGCGCGCCTCATCGGCGAGCACCCGCTTGCGCGACTCGAAGGCGCCGTCGATTTGCTGCAATGCAGCGTTGCCGACCTGGCCGACCTCGCGCTTGCGCTCCTTCGGCGCGGCGGTGATGGCGGCCTGCACGGCGCGCTTGACCGCGCCCTTCTGGCCGCCGTAGCGCGCGTAGGCTTCGCGCAGCGCGATCTCCGTCGGCGAGGCGGCCAGCTCCGCCACGCAGCGCGTGACGAGCGTGTCGATCTCGGACGACCAGCGATCGGAGGACTGAGGTTGTTCGGACATGCCCTCTCCCGTTTCGGCGCCCGCCCAGCGGTGCCGAGGGCCAGGGCGCGGGAGGTCTACGCCGCGGTCGCGACGGAGACGATCTTCTGGAATGCGGCGGGGTCGCTGATCGCCAGGTCCGCGAGGACCTTCCGGTCGAGCGCGACGTGGTGCTTCTTCAGCCCGCCCATGAGCTTCGAGTAGGAGACGCCCGCCGGACGCGCGGCGGCGTTGATGCGCACGATCCAGAGGCGGCGGAAGTCGCGCTTGCGGCGACGACGGTCCCGGGTGGCGTAGCGCCACGCGTGGTGGACCGCGTCCACCATCGCCTTCCAGAGCTTGCTGCGCCCTCCGCGGAAGCCCTTCGCGGCCTGACGGATCCGGTTGCGGCGCCGGTGCGCCTTGAATCCACGCTTTGCCCTCGGCATCTCGATCTCCTTGTCGTCCCGGCCCCGGGACCGCCGCGCAGCGGTTTTGCCCTTTGCCTGGGAGGCGACGCTCTTACACGAACTTCAGGAAAGAAGCAACTTGCTTGGAAGCCGGACCTAGAGCCCGCCGCCGTACGGCAGCTGCTGGCTCTTGATCTGCTTCTCCTGCGCCTTCGACACCAGCACGTTGCCGCGCAGCTGGCGCTTGCGCTTGTGGGCCTCGTGGGAGAGCAGGTGGCGCTTGTTGGCCTGCTGGTGCTTGACCTTGCCAGTGGCGGTGATCTTGAACCGCTTCTTGGCCCCGGAGTGCGACTTCATCTTCGGCATGACGCTCTCACTTCTTGGTTGGAGTGGTTGGACGGGCCGGCTGCCCCGGACGGATGATCTCCGCCGAGTCGAGCGGCTTCCGGGCGACCGGCGCCGCGCCCTGCGGCGTGGCCGGTCGAACGATTTCGGCGGTCACCGACGGCCGCTTGATCTCGGCGGTCACCGACGGCCGCTTGATCTCCGCGGTCACCGACGGCCGCTTGATCTCGGCGGTCACCGACGGCCGCTTGATCTCGGCGGTCACCGACGGCCGCTTGATCTCGTCGGTTACCGACGGCCGCTTGATCTCGGCGGTCACCGACGGGCGCTTGATCTCCGCGGTCACCGACGGGCGCTTGATCTCCGCGGTCACCGACGGAGTCGTCGGCTGCGGCGCGCTCGGGGCCTCCCCAACGGGCGCGCCAGGAGTGGCGGGCGCGCCAGGCGTGGCGGGCGCGCCAGGCGTGGCGAGCGCGCCAGGCGTGGCGGGCGCACCAGGAGTGGCGGGGCGGATCACGCCGGCGCGGGGCGCGATCACCATCAGCATGCGGCGCCCTTCCATCATCGGGTTCTGCTCGACGACGGCGATGTCGTTGCAGGCCTCGATGACGGCCCTGAGCATCGCCTGCCCCGTCTCGGGGTGGACGATCTCACGGCCGCGGAAGATGATGACCAGCTTGGCCTTGTTCCCCTCGCTCAGGAAGCGACGGATGTGCTTCACCTTGAAGTCGAAGTCGTGGTCATCCGTCTTCGGGCGGAACTTGATCTCCTTCAGCACCACCGTCGACTGGTGCGTACGCGCCTTCTTCTGCTGCTTGGACTGCTCGTACTTGAACTTCCCGTAGTCCATGATGCGGCAGACGGGCGGCATCGCCTTGGGCGAGACCTCGACGAGATCGAAGCCTCCCTCCTCGGCCATGCGAAGCGCCTCTTCGGTGCGCATGATACCGAGCTGAACGCCGTCGGCGCCGATCACACGCACCTCCGGCACGCGGATGCGACGGTTGACGCGGTAGCTGTCCTGACTCGGGGATCTGTCAATCGGCCGTGGGATGGTCATTCCTCCTGGTGTTGAGTGGACGGTCCATGCTGGCGCGTGAAGCGCGGAGCATGCGCACAACCGATGGTGAGATTCAACCCCCTCAACCGACGGTCGCGGCCGAGCGGTCGGCCACCGGCGCGAGCAGCGGCGACACCGCCTCGGCGACGATCCGCTCGGCGAACGCCTCGAGCGGCATCGGGTCGAGCTGCTTGCCGTCGCGCGTGCGCGGCGCGACGGTGCGGGCCGCCACCTCCTTGTCGCCGAGCACGAGCATGTAGGGGATCTTCTCGAGCTGCGCGCGGCGGATCTTCGCGCCGAGCTTGTCGTTCGAGAGGTCGGCGTCCACGCGCACGCCGCGCGCGGCGAGCGCCGACACGACATCGTGGGCGAACGCCTCGTGCTTCTCCGACACGACGACGACGCGCGCCTGCACCGGGGCGAGCCACACGGGGAACGCGCCGCCGTAGTGCTCGATCAGCATCGCGATGAAGCGCTCGAAGCTGCCGTACATCGCACGGTGGATCACGACCGGGCGGTGGGTGGCGTTGTCCTCGCCGACGTACTCGAGCTGGAAGCGCTCGGGCGCCACGTAGTCGAGCTGGATCGTCGCGCACTGCCACTTGCGACCGAGCGCGTCGTTGATGTCGAAGTCGATCTTCGGCCCGTAGAAGGCGCCCTCGCCCGGCTCGACGCGGTAGGTGAGCCCCTTCGCCTTGACGACCTCTTCGATCGTCTTCTCGGCCTCGTCCCACACCGCGACGTCGCCGGCGAACTTCTCCGGGTTGCGGGTCGAGATCTTCGCCTCGTAGGTGAGGCCGAAGGCGGCGTAGACGCGCGCCACCATGTCGATGAGACGCCCGATCTCGCCCGGCACCTGTGACGGCATGAGGTAGATGTGGGCGTCGTCCTGCGAGAACTGGCGCACGCGGGTGAGGCCGCCGAGCGTGCCCGACGCCTCGTTGCGGTGCAGCACGCCCTGGTCGTGGAACCGCAGCGGCAGGTCGCGGTACGAGCGCAGGTCGCTCGCGAACAGCAGCATGTGCGACGGGCAGTTCATCGGCTTGAGCCCGAAGGTCTGGTCCTCGGACTCGAAGTGGAACATGGCGTCTTTGTAGTGCGCGGCGTGCCCGCTCTTCTCCCACAGGGCGAGGTTGAAGATGAGCGGCGTCTTCACCTCGAGGTAGCCTTCGCGCAGGAGGAAGCGGCGCATGGCGTCGGAGAGCGTCTGGTAGAGCACCGTGCCCTTGGGCAGCCAGAACGCGGCGCCCGGCGCCCACGGGTGGAAGGTGAAGAGGCCGAGCTCCTTGCCCACCTTGCGGTGGTCGCGCTTCTTCGCCTCCTCGACCTGCGCGAGGTACGAGCGGAGCTGCTTTGCGTCGGGGAACGCGGTGCCGTAGATACGCTGCAGCATCTTGTTCCGCGCGTCGCCGCGCCAGTAGGCGCCCGCGACCGACAGCAGCTTGAAGGCCTTGATCTCGCCGGTGGACTTCACGTGGCCGCCGCGGCACAGGTCGGTGAACTGCCCGTGCGAGTGGAACGTGATCCGCTCGCCCTCGGGCAGGCCGCGCACCAGCTCGACCTTGTACGGCTCGTGGCGCGCCTCCCAGTAGGCGATCGCCTCCTCGCGCGACATCTCCTTCTCGACGAAGGGGTGGTTCGCGGCGACGATCTCGCCCATCACCTTCTCGATCTTCTCGAGGTCCTCGTCGGTGAAGGCGTGGGGCGAGTCGAAGTCGTAGTAGAACCCGTTCTCGATCGGCGGGCCGATGGTGATCTGCGCCTCGGGCCACAGGCGCTGGACCGCGTCGGCCATGACGTGCGCGGCCGAGTGGCGGAGCTTGTCGAGGTTGGTCGGGGGGGCTGCCACGAGCGGAGGGTCCTCTACGCCAGATACGAAAATAGAAACAAAAAAAGCGCTCACGCGCCTTGGGGGACGGGCAGCGGCATACAGACCGCCGTTGTAGGCACGGGCGGGATTGAACCGCCGACCCCTACCGTGTCAAGGTAGTGCTCTCCCACTGAGCTACGTGCCTGAAAAAAGCCCCCAGGTGTTAGACCCGTCGCGCCTCCGTGTCAAGCCTTTTCACCGGCTTCGGCGCGGACGTGAAGGCGCACCTGGCGGAGGAACTCGGCGACGCCGAACGGCTTGAGGAGGAAGCCGTCGGCGCCCGCGGCGAGGGCGGCGCGGCGGATCCCCTCGCCCGTCATGGCGGTCACCATCAGTACCGGCACCGACGTGGTGACCTCGGAGCCCTTCAGGCGGCGGCACACCTCCAGCCCGTCGAGCCCGCCCATCGCGAAGTCGAGGATCACGAGGTCGGCGCGGGCCGCCCGCTCCACGCGCTGGAGCAGCGCCTCGCCGGTGCCGACGCTGACCACCTCGTAGCCCTCGCGCTCGAGGAGGAAGCGCGTGAAGTCGAGGTTGCCGGGATCGTCGTCGGCGACCAGCACGCAGGGGCGCGGCGCCTCGGCCGCGGCCTCGGTCGGACGCGGGGCGAGCAGCCGCCGGATCGCCCCCACGAGCGCCGCGAGATCGCCGCCGCCGACGACGTGATCGGCGTGCTCGAACAGGCCGCGGGCGTCGCCCTCGGCGAGCACCACGACGGGCACGTCCTCGAGCCCCGGCTCGCTCTTGAGGAGCGCGGTCAGCTCGTCGGTGGGCTCGCCGAAGCCGAGCACCACCGCGTCGGGGCGATGGCGCCGGGCGCGCCGCAGCACCACCTCGGGCGTCTCGGCGTGGAGCGGCGAGAAGCCCGCAGCCTCGAGCTGGTCGCGCGCCGCGCGCCAGCGGGGCTCCGGCAGCCCGACGAGCAGCACCGGCTGATCGCCCGACGGCGCGGGCCCGGTCGAGGCGCCCAGCGCCGGGATCCGCAGCGTGAAGGTGGAGCCGCGCCGCTCCGCGCTCGCGACGGAGATCTCGCCGCCGTGGAGGGTGGCGATCTCGCGCGCGAGGGCCAGCCCGAGGCCGGCGCCGCCGAAGCGCCGCGTCGCCGACGAGTCCACCTGGTAGAACGGCTCGAAGATGCGCTGCTGCTCCGAAGGGGGGATGCCGATCCCGGTGTCGCGCACCTCGACCACGACGCAGCCCCCTGCCCTCGACGAGCCCGGCGACGGCGTGCGCGCGGCCGCCTCCTCGCGCCGCGCCACCACGTCGATCGTGCCGCCCGCCGCGGCGCAGAACTTCTCGGCGTTGGAGAGCAGCGCGCGGAGCGCCTGCAGGAGCCGCGCGCGGTCGCCGTCCACCTCGAGCGGCTCGTTCGCCACGTCGACGGCGAGGCGGATGCCGCGCTCGCCGAGCCGCGCCTGGAACGCGGCGGCCACCTCGTGCGCGATCGCCCCCACGTCGGTGCGCGTGCGGTGCAGCGTGAGCCGCCCCTCCTCGCGCCGCGCGAAGTCGAGCAGCGTCTCGATCAGATCCACCAGCCGGTCGGTGTTCGAACGCGCGATCTCCAGCCCCCGTCGCTGGCGCGGGGTGAGCGGCCCGAGCGCGCCGGCGAGCAGCAGCTCGTTGTAGCCCTTGATCGAGACCAGCGGCGTGCGCAGCTCGTGCGACACGTTGGCGAGCAGCTGCGACTTCAGCCGGTCGAGCGACGCCAGCTCCGCGTTGCGGGTGCGCAGCTCCTCGACGGTGCGCTCGAGCTGCGTCTCGAGGGAGCGCACGGCGGTGATGTCGCGCGCCAGCCCCTCGACGATCGACACCTCGCCGAGCGCGTTGCGCACCGGCAGCAGCGCCTGGTGGAGCAGGAAGGGCTGGCCGTCCTTGCGCACCATGCCGACGACGAGCGTCTGGGGCGTGCCCTGCGCCGCCGCGCGTCGCGCCTCGCGCCACGCCTCGCGGTACTCGGGCTGCACCTGGCGGCGCAGCAGCCCGGGATCGCGCGCCAGCTCTTCGGGCGAAAAGCCGCTGATGCGCTCGACGGCGCGGCTCACGAACAGGACGCGCCCGGTGTGCGCGTCCAGGCGCGAGAGGATGTCGGGCGCATCGTCCACCAGCTCCCGGAAGCCGCGGCCGCCGACGCTCCCGGGCGCGGCCTCGGTGATGTCCACCATCGTCACGCAGACCCCGCGCCGCCCGTCGGGGAGGGCGCAGGGCGACGAGGTGAAGTCGATGAAGCGGGCCACGCCGTCGCTGGCTCGTGACAGCTGCCCCTGGTGGCGCACCGCCGGCCCTTCGCGCCGCGCCAGGTCGGCGACCAGCGAGCGCACCCCCGGCGCCCACTCCGGCTCGGGCACGAGGTGATCGATCCAGGTCGTCCCGCGCAGGTGCTCCGGCCGCAGGCCGAGCAGCGCGACGAGCGCGTCGTTGCCGAGGAGGAAGCGCCCCTCGGCGTCGAGCACGGCGAGCGCGATCGGCGCGCGCATCAACGCCTCCCAGCCGAGGCCCACGAGCCCTACCGTCGTGTCCACGAAGCCGCCGTCCACGCGCCCCGTCATCGCCCTTCCCATGGCCGCCTCCGCCTCATCCCGCGCTCAGGGCGCGGCCGACTGGTAGGGGAGCCGCGCGCCCACCGCCACCACTGTCTCACGCCCCGCGTCGACGTGGACCTTCGCCGTCCACGGGCGCAGCATCCCGAGCCGCACCTCGATCGCGTGGTCGCCCTCGTCGAGCCCCTCCACCTTCGTCGGCACCCGGCCGCGCGGCGTGCCGTCGATCCACAACTCGCCGCCCGCCAGGTCGTCGAGCGTCAGCCTCACGGAGATCGATCCCGGGATCCGCTCGCCCGTGAGCGCCACCCGCAGCGTCCGCGCGGCGCCCGCCTCCACGTCCACCGAGCCGCTGTAGTCGCCAAAGCCGGTGCGCCGTACCTCGACCGTGTGCCGCCCCGCCCCGAGCGGCGTCGAGAACGGCACGATGCCGGCGCTCCGTCCGTCGATCCACACCGTCGCGCCGAGGGCGCTCCCGTCGTTCTCGGAGACCACCTCGACGCTGCCCTGCCCCGCGCCGAGCGCGGTCGGGTCGCGCACCACGGCCGGGGTCGCCACCGCGCGCGAGGTCGCGCCTCGGGACGGTGTCGCCGCCGACGGAGCGGAGGGCTCCTCCGTCCCGACGGCGGCGCGCCCCGGCCCGCTCGCGCGGCGCCGCGTCGCGATCGCGGAGGGCGCCTCGCCGCGCAGCCCCTCGCGCTCGATCGCCGAACGCCACGCGATCATCCCGCCGACGCCGACCACCACGAGCACCGCCGCGGCCAGCCACCGCCCGGTGCGCGGCTCCTCACCCTCGGCGGTGGTCGTCGCGCGCAGCGTGCTCGCCGCGCGCTCGGGCGCGACCGCCGAGCCGACCACCCCCGGCTTCTCGTCGTGGTGCTCGAGGTCCTCGAGCAGCTCCTCCACCGACTGGTAGCGCTTCGCCGGGTCGCGCGCGGTGCACTTGCGGATGATCCGGATCAGCCCCTGCGGCTGCCCGATCAGCTCCGACAGCGACGGCGTCTCCTCGACCAGCAGCGTGGGCTCGCGCTCGAGGAGCATGAAGTGGAGCAGCCGCCCGAGGCCGAAGAGATCGGTGGCCGCCTCGCGCGCGTCGCGGCCCCCGAGCAGCTCGGGCGCGACGAAGCTCGTCCACGTCCCGGACGAGGCGCGCAGCAGCCCGACGTCGGCGAGGTCGAAGTCGGTCACCACCGGGGTGCCGTCGGCGCGGACCAGCACGTTCGCCGGCTTCAGGCACCGGTGGAGGACGTGGTGATCGTGCGCGTACCGCACCGCGTGACAGATGCGCTCGAACACCGCCACCTTCTTCAGCCGGCTCCAGCCGAACTGCGCCACCTTCGAGAGGTCGCCCGCCTCGACGAGGTCCATCGCGTAGGCGAGGCGCGCCTCGTCGGAGCGCACGCGGATCACCGCCGTCGACGGCGCGGGTTGAGCGCCGAGGTGCTCCATCGCCCGCGCGCCGCGGCGGAACTGGTGCAACGCCAGTCCCTTGGGGCACAGGTCGAGGTCGAACAGCTTCACCGCGCGGGACGCGCCGGTGGTCACGTCGGTGCCGCGCCACACCGGTCCCGTCGCGCCGTGGCCGAGGATCCGATCGAGCCGTACGCCCAGGATGACCTCGCCGGGGACGGGGCGCGGCGCCGCCGCCAGCTCGGCGGCCAGCTCCTCGATCCGCCGCTCGCGCTCGGCGATCACGCCGTCGGTGTCGCCCGCGGCGCGGCGGGCGCGCTCGCGCGTCAGGCGGTCGATCTCCTCGACCAGCGCGATGGCGGCCGGCCGGTAGCTCTGCGACGGCGGGGCGTCGGCCTCGGCGGCCGCGGCGGCGCCCGGCTCGGCGAAGGCGGCCTCGACCGACCGCTCGAAGCCATCGTCCGTCGGTGGGGCCGGCGGCGGCGGCGCGGTCTCGGCCGCGGCGAGGAACTGCTCGGGCGGCTCGGCGGCCGGATCCTCCTCCTCGGCGACGCCCCACCCCTCCGTCGGTGGCGCGCTCCCAAGCGACGCCCACGGGCCGTCGGACACGGCCGTCCCGTCGCCGTCCGCGGCGGCACCGGCCGACTGCGGGGTTGCGATGTCGCCGCCCGGCTCGCTTGGCGCGACGGCGACGCTCGCCGGCTCCGCGCGCTCCTCCACCTCGAGCCGCGTCATCGCGTCGCCATCGGCGGGGGCCGCACCGTCGCTGTCTGTGTCGTCCCGGACCTCTCCCATGCGGGAGACTCCTCCGAAGCCGCGCCGGATGGTCGCACATTTCGGCGGGCGTTGCGACGCTCCACGTCCGGGCGCCTCGCCCCCCCCTTGCCGTGCACGATTCCGGTGGTTTCCGCGCGCCGGGATCGCCCATCTTTCAGTGTGCATCGCTTCCCGCTCTCGCTGCTCCGCCGCCTGCCCGGCTCCCTCGTCCGGTGCGCCGCCTCGTCGATCGGTACCGTCGCCGTGGAGTTCGTTTTGATGACGTTCCTCGTGAGCGCGCTCCACTTCCAGTACCTCGCCGGCTTCCTGCTGGCGACGGTGGCGAACCTCGCGCTCGGCTTCGTGATCAACCGCCGCTGGAGCTTCGCGGCCCGCGACGGCGCGGTGCGGCGCCAGCTGCTCCGGTACCTCGCCGTCACCGCCGTCGGCGTCGGGATGGCGACGGTGCTGCTGCACCTGTTCGTCCAGACGGCGCGCATGCCGTACCAGCTCGGCTGGATGGCCGCCGGGTGCGTCTGCTTCGGCACCTGGACCTACCCGATGAACCGCTGCTTCATCTTCGCGCCCTCGTCGGAGCGCGGAGCGTAGCGTCAGCGCTTCCCGCTGCGGGCGCGGCAGAGGATCCGGACCGGCGTGCCCACAAAGCCGAACTCCTCGCGCAGCCGGTTGGCGAGGTAGCGCCGGTAGCTGAAGTGGACGCCCTCGGGGTGGTTCACCGACAGCACGAACGTCGGCGGCCGCGTCGTCGCCTGGGTGATGTAGTAGAGCTTCACCGGCGTGCCCCGATAAAGTGAGGGCGGGTGGTGCTCGACCAGCCCCTCGAAGAACCGGTTCAGCTCGCCCGTCGAAACGCGCTTCGAGGCGCTTTCGTACACCTCGCGCGCCGCCTCGAGCAGCCCATGCACCGCGCGCCCGGTCCGCGCCGAGCAGAAGATCACCTTCGCCCACGGCACGAACTGCAGCTGCCGCTCGAGCGCCTCCTTGAGCCGGCGCTCGTCCTTCTCGTCGACGAGATCGCGCTTGTTGAAGGCGATCACCAGCGCGCGCCCCGCCTCGTCGCACATCCCGGCGATCTTCGCCTCCTGCTCGGCGACGCCGGCCTCCGCGTCGATCACCAGCACCGTCACGTCGCAGCGCCCGATCGCCTTCTCGGCCATCGCGACGGCGATCTTCTCCATCGGCGCCTCGACGCGCGCGCGCTTGCGGATGCCGGCGGTGTCGATCAGCACGAAGCGGTGGTCGCCGTACGTGAGCGGCGTGTCGACGGGATCGCGCGTGGTGCCCGGCGTCGAGTCGACGATCACACGCTCGTCGCCGACGAGCCGGTTCACGAGCGACGACTTGCCCGCGTTCGGCCGCCCGACGAGCGCGACCCGGATCGGGCGCTCCTCCTCGATGTCGATCGCGCGCGGGGCGTCGGGCAGCCGCTCCAGGATCGCGTCGCACAGCTCGCCCACGTTGCGGCCGTGCGTCGCCGAAACCCCGACGACCACGTCGGCGCCGAGCTCGTACAGCTCGCCGGCGAGCGCCTCCTGCCGCACGCCGTCCACCTTGTTCGCGACCCACACCACCGGCTTGCCGCTCCGGCGCAGCGTCTCGGCCGCCTCGTGATCGCCCCGCGTGGGGCCCTCCGTGGCGTCGAGAACGAAGAGGATCAAGGAGGCCTCTTCGACCGCGCGCATCGCCTGCGACACCACGCTGCGGGCGATCGTGTCGTCGCGCCGGCGCGCGGCCCCGAGGTCGAGCCCGCCGGTGTCCACGACGCGAAAGACGTGGCCGGCCCACTCCATCTCGCCGTAGCGCCGGTCGCGCGTGACGCCCGGCTCGTCCTCGACGATGGCGTGGTGCCCGCCGCACAGCCGGTTGAAGAGCGTGGACTTGCCGACGTTCGGCCGCCCGACGATCGCCACCAGCGGCGCACCCTCCGTCTGGACGACGGTGCGCGCGGGCGGCGCGCCGGTCCTGCGGCGGGCGGCCACTACTCGTACCCCAGTTCCTTCAGCGCCCGCGCGTCCTGCGACCAGCCGGGATCGACGCGCACGAAGAGCTTGAGGTGCACCTCGCAGTCGAGGAGGCGCCCGATCTCGTGGCGCGCGCGCGAGCCGATCTCGCGGACCATCCGCCCGCCGCCGCCGACGAGGATGCGCTTTTGCGCCTCCTTCTCGACGTGGATGGTGGCGTCGATCACCACGTCCATCCGGCGCCCGTCCGCCTGGCCCGGCGCCGCGCGCTCGGCGAACGAGTCCACCGTCACCGCTACCGCGTAGGGCACCTCGGCGCGCGTCAGGACGAACACCTGCTCGCGCACCATCTCCGCCGCCAGCCAGCGCTCCGCGCGATCGGTCACCATCTCCTCGGGGAACAGCCGCTCGCCCTCGGGGAGCAGCGCCGTCACCTCGCGCAGCAGCTCGTCCACGCCCTGCTGCCGCAGCGCCGAGATCGGCAGCACCGCGCGGAACGGGTGCGCCTTCGCCCAGGCTTCCATCACCGGCAGCAGGAAGTTCTTCTTGTGGAGGAGGTCGATCTTGTTGACGGCGAGGAGCGCGGGCTTCTTCGCCTCGGCGAGCGCGGCGAGCAGCGTGTCGTGGGCCGCGCCGATTTTGTAGGCGCCGTGCTCGAGTCGTTTCACCTCGTCGGGCGAGGGCGCCTCCACGAGCACCAGCACCGCGTCCACCTCGCCGATCGCGGAGAGCGCCTGGTCCATCATGAACTTGTTCAGCTCGGTGCGGCCGCGGCCCCCGGGGCGGTGCAGCCCCGGCGTGTCGACGAGGACGAGCTGGCCGCGCTCGAGGTTGCGCACGCCGAGGATCCGGTTGCGCGTGGTCTGCGGGCGCGGCGAGGTGATGGCGATCTTCTGCCCGAGGAGCAGGTTGAGCAGCGTGGACTTGCCGACGTTGGGCAGGCCGACGATCGCCACGAAGCCGGCGCGGAACGGTTCCATCGCCGGCGGTGTAGCACGGCCGCCCCCCCGGGTGCGACTTTCCGCGTTCGGGCGTGGCGCGCGGCGCAATTCCCTTGACGAGCCCGCCCGAGCCCGGAAAACTCGGCGGTCACGCCTGCGGCCCACCGAACGATGGGGCGCCGGAGGCCGGGAAACTGGAGGTGTCTCTTGGGAGTCGCAGCGCTCGTCCTCGGAATTCTCGGCATCCTGTGCAGCTTCACCGGGATCGGCAGCCCGATCGGGATCCTGTTCGGGATCCCCGCGCTCGTGCTCGGCATCGTCGCGCGGAAGAGGGCGCGCACGGAGAACGCGCCGTCGGGGCTCGCCACCGCCGGCATGGTGGTCGGCATCGTCAGCCTCGCCTTCGGGGCGCTGGTGGCGGCGGCCTGCGCGGCGTGCGGCGCGTGGGTGAAGGAGATGAACACCGAGATGCAGCAGCAGAACCAGAGCAACCCGCGCGTCAAGCAGGGCTTCGAGGAGTTCAACCGCGCCGCCGCCGCGGCCGGTCAGGCGGAGGGCGATCCGCGGGGCGGAAAGCCGGCCCTTCCGGACGTGAAGAAGCCCGCGAGCGAAGACGACCGGAAGTAGCGCCGAAACTCGTGATTCCGGGGCGTCAGCCGCCCCCCTCCATGCACCCCATCCTGCTCCACCTTCCCGTCACCGATCGCCCGCTCTACACCTACTCGGTGCTGGTGCTCGCCGCGTGCGCGGTCGGCCTCGCCGTCGGCGCGCGGCGGGCGCGGCGCCACGGGCTCGAGCAGTTCGACGTGGTGGCGGCCGGGCTCCTCGCGATCGCCGCCGGCCTGGTCGGCGCGGCCGCGCTGTACGTCGCGATCCACTGGCGGGCCTTCCTCGCCGACCCGATGGCCTTCGCGCACCAGCCGGGGGTGGTCTTCTACGGCGGCTTCATCGCCGCGGCGGGGGCGGCTCTCGCCTACGCGCGCGCCTACCGCCTGCCCTTCCTCGCGCTCGCCGACGTGACCGCGGTGGCCCTGCCCGTCGGGCACGCCATCGGCCGCGTCGGCTGCTTCTTCGGCGGCTGCTGCTTCGGCGCGCCGACCACGTCGCCGCTGGGCGTGCGCTTCCCCGATCCGACGACGCCCGCCGGCGAGGCGAGCGCATTCCTCGGCGCGCTCCACCCGGTGCAGCTCTACGAGGCGGCCGGGCTGCTCGTCGTCGCGGCGCTCGTCGCGCTGCTCGGCCGGCGTCGCCGCGCGCCGGGGATGCTGATGGTCGCCTACGTCGCGCTCTACGCCCTGCTCCGGATCGCGACCGAGCTGTTTCGGGGCGACGCCGCGGCGCGCCGCTTCCTCGTCCCGGGCGTGCTGTCCACCTCGCAGGCGATCGCGCTCGCCCTGCTCGCCGCCGCGGCCGCCGGCGCGCTCGTGCTCCGACGGCTCGGGGAGCGCGCGTCGTGATCGCGCTCCTGCTCGCCGCCGCCGTCGCCGGCTCGCCGCCCATCGAGGACAGCGCGTGCGCCGAGCGCGATCTGCAGCTCATGCTGGTGGCGCCGGCACGGGAGAGCGCGAAGAACCGCATGGAGCTGGACCGCCGCCTCGCCGCGGTGCTCTACGACGAGCGGCAGATCGAGCCGCAGGCCACGCCCCACCATCGCGGCCCCCTCGTCGAGCGGGGGCTGCCCATCGCGCTCGCGCTCGGCGGGCTGGCGCTGGTGGCGCTCGCCGTCGCGCGCCGCTCACGTCTCAGCGCGGCACTCGGGTGCGCCTTGCTCCTCGGCGCAGGGGCGCTCGCCGCCGCCTTCGCGATCGGGCCCGAGGTGGCGGCGCGCGAGGCGCAGCGGCGCGTGGCCGCGATGCGCGCCTGCCGCTTCCGCCTCCTCGAAACCCGCAGCCTGCTCGAGCACGGCGAGCTGGCGCGGTGCCTCGACGACGTCGGCGAGGCGCAGGAGGATCTGCTCGGCTGGGAGGCGATGCTCCGCAACGGCGGGCAGCTCGACACGGCCAGGGTCGTCAAGCTGCGCAACGAGCTCGCCCACCGCAACTGAGAGCGCGAAAGACAGACCCCCTCGCTCGTGAGCGCCTCGCGTCGGATCGCTCACGCTCACGCTCACGCTCACGGGGCGGGCGGGGGCTTTTTCCCCCTGAGGCGCTCAGCCCGCGTCGGCTTTGTATTGCGCCGTCAGCGCCACGTAGTGCGCCGACGACGACTCGAGCCACGCCAGCTCGTCCTCGTTCAGCGGGCGCTTCACGCGCGCCGGCGCGCCCACCACCAGGTGCCCCGCGGGGATCCGCGTCCCCGGCGTCACCAGCGCGCCCGCGCCGACGATGCACCGATCGCCGATCTCCGCCTGGTCGAGCACGATCGCGCCCATGCCGACGATCACCAGGTCGCGCACCGCGCAGCCGTGGAGGATCACGCCGTGGCCGACGGTGACCCGATTGCCGACGCTGGTCGCGTAGCGGTCGTGGGTCACGTGGATCACCGTGTTGTCCTGGATCGACGTCTCCTCGCCGATCCGCACGTGGAACACGTCGCCGCGGATCACCGTGCCGAACCAGATGCTCGAACGCGCGCCGACGGTGACGTCGCCGACGATGGTGGCCGTCTCGGCGATGAACGCCGACGGATCGATCTGCGGCCGCTTGCCCTGGAAGCTCCGGATCAAGGCGTGCCCCTCCTCATGTTCACATCTTCCACTTGCCGAATGCCTCGTCGGACAGCGTCTCGAGCAGCTCGCGGTAGAGCGCCGGGTCGCCGCCCTCGGCGCCGCGGGCCCGGGCGGCGTCGGCCGGCGCCGCCTTGGCGCGCTCCACCACCTCGCGCGCGACCCGGATCGGGGCGCCGCTGCGCAGCGCCAGCGCGATCGCGTCCGACGGGCGGGCGTCCACCTCGACGGGCGCCTGGCCGGCGCGCTCGACGAGGATCGAGGCGTAGAAGGTGTCGCCGCGCAGGTCGCGCACCGTCACCTGCGCCACCTTCCCGCCGCACTCGGCGAGCAGCGTCTTCATCAGGTCGTGGGTCATCGGGCGCTGGAGCGGGATCTTCTCCAGCTCGCTGGCGATCGCCGCCGCCTCGACGAGGCCGATGTAGATCGACACCTCGGTGCGGCCGCGCGGAGCGGCGAGCACCACCACCGGCATGTTGGTGACCGGATCGGCGCACAGGCGCGCGACCTTCATCGCGATCGTCCCCATCGACGTCTTCCGGCAGGTCATCGGTCCACCAGCGCGCCGGCGAGGGTGTTGGCGCGCGCCTCCTCGATGCGCACGCGCACGAGGCGCCCGGCGAGCGCCTCGGCGCCGGAGCCGCACGGCAGCGGGAAGTTCACCATCTGCCCGCCCGAGCTGCGCCCGCACGCCTGTCCGGCGTGGCGCGACGAGGCGCCCTCGACGAGCACCTCCACCTGCCGCCCGACGAAGCGGGCGAGGCGCCGCGCGGTGATCCCACGCTGCAGCGCCTGCACCTCCTGCAGCCGCTCCGCCTTCACCTGCGCCGGCACGTCGTCGCGCAGCTTGAGCTTTTGCGCCGGCGTGTCGGGGCGCTCCGAGTACTCGAAGGAGTAGATGCTGTCGAACTCGCAGCGCTCGAGCAGCGTCATCGTCTCGCGGAAGTCGGCGTCGGTCTCGCCCGGGTAGCCGACGATGATGTCCGTCGAGAGCGAGAGGTCCGGCACCAGCTCACGCACGTGCTCCACGCGCGCCAGGTACTCCTCGCGCGTGTAGCCGCGGACCATCCGGCGCAGCGTGCGCGTCGAGCCCGACTGCACCGGGAGGTGGAGCCACGAGCCGAGCCGCGGCAGGTCGCGGAACGCCTCGGCCACCTTCGGCGTGAAGTCCTTCGGGTGCGAGGTGGTGAAGCGCACGCGGAGCAGGCCCGGCACCGCGTCGACCATCGCCAGGAGCGCCGCGAAGTCGATCTGCTCGGAACCCTGAGAGGGTTCCGCACCTCCCGCGAACGCGCGTCCCGGCGAAGCCGTGCCGCGCCAACGCGCGATCTCCTCGGGACCCTGAGAGGGTTCCGCACCTCCCGCGAACGCGCGTCCCGGCGAAGCCGTGCCGCGCCCACGCGGTTCGTCGGCCGCGCCCGCGCCGTGGTACGAGTTCACGTTCTGCCCGATCAGCGTCACCTCGCGCGCGCCGAGGGCGACGAACTTCGCCACCTCGGCGACCACCTCGGCGGCGGGCCGCGACACCTCGCGCCCGCGCGTGTGCGGCACGATGCAGAAGGCGCAGTGGTTGTCGCAGCCCTTCTGGATCGTCACCAACTGGGTGACCTTCACCTCTCCCGGGAGCGGGTCGGCGTCGAGGAATTGGTAGTCCTCCACGTCGATCACCTCGGTGGTGGCGAGGCGGCGCCGCTCCTCCTTCACCTTGCGCAAAAGCGACGGGACGCGCGCGATCTGATCGGGCCCGAGGGTGAGGTCGGCGTGTGGCACGCGCTGGAGGAGCCGCGCCCCCTCCTGCTGCGCGACGCAGCCGCCGATCGCCAGCATCCGCTCCCCGCCCTGCTGCTTCCACTCGCGGAAGAGCCCCGCCGCCGAGGCCACCTTCGCCTCGGCCTTCTCGCGGACCGAGCAGGTGTGGAGGTAGACGAGGTCCGCCTCCTCGGCGTTCTCGGTGCGCTCGTAGCCGTCGCGGCGCAGCACCTCGGCGAGCCGCTCGACGTCGTAGTCGTTCATCTGGCAACCGAAGCTCTGGATGAAGACCCGACGCACGCGCTCCTCGACGAGAACGCTAGACTCTAGCCGCGGGGTCCGGGGTGGTCAAGGCGAGCACCAGCCCCGAACGGCCTCGCACGTCGACGTCAACGCTCCGTCACCGTCAACGTGGACGTGGACGTGGACGTTGACGTTGACGTGGACGTGGACGTGGTCGGCGACGGCGACGGCGACGTGGCCGATCAACGTCGTCGTTCGACGCCAGGACGTCGACGCTGCCGATAACGCGGCCGATGCAAGAGGAGCTACCGACAACGCGACAGCCCGCGGCACCGCCGACCAACCCGC
Organism: Myxococcales bacterium; assembly: GCA_021784515.1. Lineage (GTDB taxonomy): Bacteria > Myxococcota_A > Polyangia > Palsa-1104 > SHYY01 > SHYY01. The sequence continues at coordinate 34,497 of JAJXSP010000001.1, forward strand.
TTCACGCTCCCCGGGAGCACGGCTGAGGGTTCGGCCACGTCGCCGTCGCCGTCAAGGACAACGTCAACGTCAACGTTGACGTTGACGATTCAGGGTCTGTCGACGACCGGCCGGGCCTGCCACGCCTCCGCGACCCGCTGCTTGAGCCATTCGCCGTCGCTGCCGTGGACCTGCAGCGCGCCCACGTCCAGGTCGTCGTACTTGATCGCCTGCCACACGAACACGTCGCGGCCGCCCGCATGCAGGCCGGGGATGAAGCCGCCCGGGATCAGCCCCTGCTCGAGGAGCGCGCCCGCGCCGCGCTGGAGCCGCGCGCTCGACGCGGGCAAGAAGAAGCTCACGTGCTTCATGTGGCCGCGCAGGAGCCAGGCGCTCTCGGCCGCGATCCGGTCGAACACGTCGGCGCCGGCGTGGAGCACGTGCACCTGCGCGATGTGCTTGCCCGGCGCGAACTCGATCTCGAGGTCGGTCGGGCCGTCCTCGAGCGCGCCGTCGTCGGCGAACTGCCGCAGCAGGCCGGACGAGCGCACCAGCTCGCCGAGCCACGGCGTCGCCGTCGGCACCCGCACCGGCGCCGTCTCGAGCGGGCGCACCGGCGTGTAGAAGAGGATGGTGGAGATCGGATCGCGCCGCTCACCGGGCGCGTCGTCGTAGACCACCCACTTCGGGACGCCCGCGAGGAAGAAGGTGAGCGGCTTGCCCCCCAGGCGCGCCGCCGTGCGCTGGCTGTAGAGGTGGTGGGTGACGCACTTCATGAAGCCGCCGACGCCGCCCCGCTCGCGCACCCACCCCGTCATCGCCATCGCCAGGTACGTCTGCACGTGCTGCGAGCGGTACTCGGGCCGCACGATGGAGAGGCCCACCTCGCCGATGCGGTCGTCGCTGAGCGGCTCACCGTTGCGCTGCAGTTCGAAGAACGGCCGGATCCAGGCGAGGTGCCCCACCACGCGCCCGCCGTCGAGCGCGATGAAGGAGCGCAGGTGCGCGCGCCGGTTCAGCTCGAGCAGCCGCTCGGGGTAGTAGACGTACTCGCGGTGGAAGGTGAGGCCGTAGACCGAGTAGACGCAGTCGACCAGGGCCTTGGCATGGTCGAGGGTGTCGACGCTGGTGAACTCCATTGGTTCCCCCTATCACGGTTCGCGCGCGCGGCGCGAGTTTCCTGGGTTTGTTCGGGCGGCCGTCTCCCCTTCGCGGGGCGCGATCGGGCTGGCCGGGTCCGATTTTCGTTCGTGGGGCCCTTCGTGGGATCCGATTTCGTTCGAGACGCACGAGACGCTCGGGACGCTCGAAAGACGAGGGACGCGTCTTTTGTTTCTTCGCCCCGGATCCCCCGGGCGCCCAATTGGCCCGATCGCACGCGAAGAAACGAAAGACCGTCCCCCCAGCGTGTGGAAGACGTCCGCGACGTCGCCGGATCCCGCGCCGCCGGAAGCGGCTACTCTCCCCCCGCGGCCGCGGCGGCGGCGGGAGGCTGCGCGACCTTCTTCGGGCGCCGCTTCGTGCGCACCCGCGGCGGCGGGTCGAAGTCCTTGCGCTCCGGCTTGCCCGCGAAGCGATCGTTGCCCGCCTTGCGGAGGTAGCTGGTGAGGCGGCGCAGGTCGGCAGCCGCCGTTTCGAGCGCCGAGGTCGCCTGGCGGTGCCCGCGCTTCGCGCTCGTGCGGCCGTCCGACGCCCGCTTGGCGAGGTCGAGCTGCTGCTGGAGCGCCTTCACCGACTGGCTGTCCACCCCGCGTCGGGCGATCGCCTTCTTCCAGTCGTTCTTCGGATTGGAGAGCGCCGCCAGAATGGTATCGACCGCCCTCTCCGCACCCGGGACGTTGACGGGAACGTGGGTCCCAACCCCGAATGCGCGAAGCGCCGCGAGATCCTGCTCCGCGTTCGGACGACTATCGCGGAACTCGAGGTCCGCCATGCGGCGCACGTGGGCGATCGCGTCGATCAACTCCTGGAGCGCACCGTCGCGCAGCTCCAGCTCGGCGACCTCCTCGGTCTGGGCGGTGCCGCGGCGCGAGATCAGCGCCTTCACCTCGGTGAGGATCTGGCGCTGCCGATCCAGCTCCGCGGTGGTGACTCCGATCTCCGCGAGCACCTTGAAGTGCGTGCGCGCCGCGCCCTGCACGCGCTCGCCATCGAGGACGGAGAATTGGATGCGCGAGAGGTTCACGCCACTACTGATGTGCCCACCGCGCGCCGTTCGCTTGCTGCTTGTCATCTGTCCCTCCCAATTGGTTCGCTCGCGACCCTAACGCTGAATCCGACGCCTGGCAAATTCTTGCACGGTGGGCCAGCGGTCGCCGTCGGTGCGACGCGCCGCGATGGATGCGCTGCGCGACGCGCCGGTCAGGGGGCGCGACGCGCCGGTCAGGGGGCGCGACGCGCCGGTCAGGCGACGCGACGCGCCGGTCAGGGGACGCGACGCGCCGGTCAGGTGGCGCAACGCGCCGGTCAGGGGACGCAACGCGCCGGTCAGGGGACGCGACGCGCCGGTCAGGGGACGCGACGCGCCGGTCAGGGGGCGTAACCGCGCGGATCGGGTGCCCAGCGGCCAGGACCTGAAGCCGGCGAGCGCAGCGAGCCACCCCCCTCTCCCGAAGGGAGAGGTCGCCGCGTCCGCGCGGCGGGTGAGGGAGACAAAATCGCGATGTCGTCGCGGTCACGCGCCCAGGATCGGGTGGCATCCCCGCACCATGGGGAAGCGGCCGAACGCCTCGGGGTGCGTGAACGCCGATCGGGCGTGGCGCGACCGA
>JAJXSP010000228.1 GCA_021784515.1 Myxococcales bacterium
CAGCGCGAGCCCGAGGTGCTCGAACAGCGCGTCGCCGAGCCCCTGCGCGGGCCGCCCGTCGAGCCACGCTCGCAGCCCGAGGAGCGCGTCGCACAGCCACAGCGCCCGCTCCGCGTCGCGCGGAGGGAGCCGTTCGCCGAGGAAGCGCCGCACCGCCGGAAGGCCCGCCACGCCCTCGCGACGACACAGCCGCGCGAAGCCGGCGGGGCGCCACCAGCGCGCGGCGACGAGCCCCAGCTGCCCGTCGGTGAGCGCGCGGCGCGCCGACTCGTCGTCGTCGGGGTTGGCCGCGGCGCGCAGGAGGTCGAGCAGCCAGCGCGCGGCCGGCTGCTCGCGCAGGCTCCGCCGCGTCGCCTCCACGACGGGGATGCCCCGCTCCTTCAGCGCGTCGCGGAACGGGTCGGCCTGCCGTCGCAGCCGGAACAGCACCGCCACCTCGCGCGGCGCCACGCCCTCGTCGCGCCAGCGCGCCACCTGCTCCGCGACGTAGAGGGCCTCGCACAGCGCGTTGTGGTGACGGCGCACGACGATCCGCTCGCCCTCGTCGCGCACCGCTTGCAGCGCGCCGCCCGACGAGGGCTGATCGCCGAGGAGAGAGCGCGCGCCGTCGAGGATGGCGCGCGTCGAGCGGTAGCTCCGCGGCAGCGTGCGCCGCGCGCAGCCGAGGTCGGCGGTGACCCGGTCGAACAGCGTCGGAGAGCCGCCGCGCCAGCCGTAGATCGCCTGGTGCGGATCGCCGACCGCGAACAGGCGCGTGCCGGGGCCGCGCAGCGCACGCAGGAGGTCGGCCTCGAGGGGATCGCAGTCCTGCAGCTCGTCCACGACGAGCCAGCGCAGCGCCGGCGGCGGGGCGGCGCACAGCACTGTCGCGTTGCGGATCAGGTCGTCGAAGTCCATCACGTTGCGGCGCAGCTTCTCCTCGCGCGCCAGCTGGTCGAGCCGCGCGAGGTCGGCCGCACCCCCTTCCCCGCGCGCGAACGCCTCCATGCGCCCGCCAAGGCCGCGCTGCCCACCGACGGCGAGGCGGTGCGCCGAGGCCAGCCGCAGCCACATGTCCTCGCGCGCATCCGCGTCGATCACCGTGAAGCCGGGCCGCCACCCGAGGTGCCCGAGGCCGGGCGCCCGCTCGAGCAGCGCGCGCGCGACGCCGTGAAAGGTGCCGCAGAGGCGCAGCTCGTGGGGGCGCCGCGCGCCGCCGAGGGCCTCGATGCGCGATCGGATCTCGGCCGCCGCCTGGTTGGTGAAGGTGACGACGGCGATCTCCTCGAGCGGCACCCCGTCGACGAAGTGGAGGCACAGCACCTTGTGCGCGAGCACGGCGGTCTTGCCGCTGCCGACGGGCGCGCGCACCGCGACCGCCGGCGCCTCGTCGAACAGCGCGCCGAGCTGCCACGGATCGAGGCGGGCGAGGCTGTCGTGGAGCTGCCCGTGGCGGGCGCGCACGGCGGCGAGGGCCGACGAGTTGTCGGGGATGACTTCGTTCCGGTTCCCGTTCGCGCCCTCGTTCGCGTTCTCGTTTCCGTTCTCGGGCGTCTTCCACGCGCTGGGGAGACAGTCCTTCGCTTCTTCGCGCGCAATTGGCCCGATCGGTTGGCGGTGGAGCAGCGGCGGAGAAACAGAGGGCGTGTCCCTCGTCTTTCTGGCGGCGAGGAGCTGCCGCCGCAGATCCTGAAGCGGGATCACGATCACTTGCCGCCCTCGTCGCGCAGCACGTAGCCGCTGGCCAGCCGGTCGTTGGCCTGGCGTTCGGTGTGCGGCGAGCCCGCGACGAGGTCGTCGTGACGGCGCTGCAGCTTGATCGCGCGCTTCGCCGCGGCGTCGCGCGCCTCGTCGGCCACGTCGATCACCAGGCGCCAGCCCGGCGGCGTGGCGACCGCCGCCTCGATCGCCGCGACGAGCCCCTTGCGGATCGCGTCACCGTCGAGCCATCCGGCGAGTCCGGGGCTGCGCACGGCGAGCACCAGCCAGTCGCCGCGCCGCTCGGGGGTGGGGAGCGCCGCGAGCATCTCGCCGCCGACGGCCTGGCGCAGCGACGAGAGGACTTCGGGCCAGCGGGCATCGATGTCGCGCCACGGGATCCGCTCACGCTCACGCGCACGCTCACGCTCACGCTCACGCTCACGCTCACGGATTGCGGTGGGGATCGGCGTCTCCTCGAGCAGGTTGGCGATCGCCCACCCGATCAGGCGCCGGTCGCGCGTGTAGCTGCCGACGCAGGCCGGGCAGCCGCGCTTGCAGCGGCACTCCCCGACGAGGCGCGCGGCGTCGCGGAGCACCTCGTCCAGGTGGTCCCACGCCTTCGCCGCGTAGCCGAGCCCGTTCGGGTGGCTGTCGTGGCAGACCAGCGCCGTGATCGTCTTGCCGGTGCGCTCGTCGACACAGTGGAAGCTCGTCGCCGGCATGTCGGAGCGCTCGGCCATCGTCTTGATCCGCGCGCAGGCCGACACCGCGTGCACCATTCCCGTGAGCGCGTCCTTCGGCTCGTCGCCGAGCACCGCCAGCACGCGCTCGGGCACCCGCACCCAGAACGCCTCGGTGTCGAGCTGCAGCCGCAGCGGCTCGTGGAGCGCCTCGTAGCCGAGGTTTTGGTGCGTGCCGAACTCGAGCATCTTGTAGCCCACCACCGCTTCGTCGACGCGCACGTCGCCGAACGCCGCGTGCGTCACGCCGGCGGGGCGCGCCTCCTGCTCGAGCAGCACGTCGATGTTCGAGCGCACGTCGGGCTGCGTGTAGAAGTGCTGCTGCACCTCGACGACGGTGGCGACGTGGGCGACGAGATCGAGCGCCTCGATCTGGTACTGCACGCCGTCGTGGAGGTAGACCGCGCGGGTGTGCGCCTCGCGGTAGACCTGCGGGCGATCCATCTCGGTGATCGTCGTGCCGGTGTGACGGTTGACGATCTTGAAGCGGTCCTTGTGCAGGTTGCGCAGGCTGAACTCGCCGGCGGGGAACGGGCCGCCCGTCCAGTGGTAGCTGCCGAGCACGTCGCGCACCTCGCCCGCCTTCTCGAGCACCGGGAGGATCTCGCCGAGGTCGGGGAAGCGCGCCGCGTCGTCGGGAGTGAGCGGCAGCTCGGCGGCGGCCGCGCGCACGTGCGCGAGCTGGATCGCGAGGTTGTTCTCGTCGAGGACCGCGTGCTCCGCCGCCTGCCCGACCAGCCAGTCGGGGTTCTCGGCGACGAAGTGGTCCATCGGCGAGACCGCCAGCACGACGATCGCCTGCGCCACCTCGTTGCGCCGCCCGGCCCGCCCCATCTGTTGCCAGAAGCTCGCCCGCGTCCCCGGGAAGCCGCCCTGCACCACCACCTCCAGCGCGCCGATGTCGATCCCCAGCTCGAGCGCGTTGGTGGAGACGACGCCGAGGAGCTTGCCGTCGATCAGCGCGCGCTCGACGGTGCGGCGCTCCTCGGGCGTATACCCCCCCCGGTATCCGGCGAGCAGGTACGACTCGTCGTGGCCCGCCACGTCGGAGAGGCGGTCGCGCGACTCCTTGAGCACGATCTCCGTCTCCTTGCGGCTCCTGCAGAAGGCGATCGTGCGGTGGCGCGTGTTGATCAGGTGCGGCAAGAGCAACGCCATCTCCTCGGTCACCGGCTTGCGCATGTCGTCGCGCTCCATCGGCGGCTGCCAGAAGTGCACGACCTTCCCCGCCGACGGCGAGCCGTCGCGCTCGATCAGCCGGAACGGCTTGCCGCACAGCGTCTCGGCGTGCTCGCGCGCGTTGGCGATGGTGGCGGTGCTGCACAGGAAGCGCGGCTCGCTGCCGTAGTGGCGGCACACCCGATCGAGCCGCCGCATGAGGTTGGCGAAGTGCGCCCCGAAGGCGCCGCGGTAGGTGTGCAGCTCGTCGAGCACGATGTAGCGCACGTTGCGGAAGACGTGCGAAAAGCCCTGCCGCCCGTGGTTCGGCAGGAGCGCCGCGTTGAGCATGTCGGGGTTGGTGAGGATCAGGTTGGCGCGGTCGCGGATGCGGGTGCGCTCCGACGGTGGCGTGTCGCCGTCGTAGACGCCCGCCTCGACGTGCGCGCGCGGTCCGCCGCCCCCGACGATCGTGAGGTGATCGATCACGCGCAGCACCCCGCGCAGCTGGTCCTGCGTGAGCGCCTTCGTCGGGAAGAGCAGCAGCGCGCGCGCCGACGGATCCTCGATCACCGCCTGCACGACGGGCAAAAGGTAGGCGAGCGACTTACCGCTCGCGGTGCCGGTCGTGATCGCCACGTTCTCGCCGCGCCGCGCCGCCTCGAAGGCCTCCGCCTGGTGCGAGTAGAGCTGCCTTATCCCGAGGCGGAGGAGCGCCTCGTGGAGCGCCGGGTGGCAGGAGTCGGGGATGGGCGCGTAGGAGGCCGGCCGCGGCGGAATCTCGCGGGTGGCGACGATGCGGTCCTGGAAGGGGCCGAGCTGCAGCATGGGGATCTCCTCGTCGAGCGGGGCGTCGCCGATCCTATCGCCGGCTAAACACTTGTCCAGTATCTCCGCGGCTGCTATACGGGGGACCGTGAACGCCTCGCCCTTCCACCTCCCGACGCTGCTCGGCGCGGCGGTTCGCCAACGTGCGCAAGCTCGCCGGCGACGGCGGGATCCGCCACGCGGCGCTCCTGGCGGTGCTGTTCACCGCCGACGCGGCGGTCGCCGATCACGACCTCGCGGCGTGAGAGCAGCTGGCGCGGGCGCGCGACCTCCCCGTCGGCCAGGTGCACGCCGAGCGGTTCGCGATCGGCGATCGCGTCGGCAACGCGCTGTGCACCGCGGCGCTCGTCGAGGTGATCGGACGGACGTGAGTCGAGCGCTCCCGGGCCGCGCGATCAGTGCGCCGCGCGCTGGAGCGCCGCGTGGTCGATGGTGACGCGCGCGTGTCCCCGGAGCTGCGCGACGCGATCGCGCACCGCCGCCTCGCCGCGTTGGAGGCGCAGGCCGTCGGCGATCCCACCCTTCACCTGATCGAGGGGGCGGCTGCCCGCCGCGATGGGCGCGTCGCACTTCACCACGTGCCAGCCGAGCCGGCTCTTCACCGGCTCGCTCGGCGTGCCGGGCTTCGCGTTGCGGATCGCGGCGGCGAGCGCCGGCTCTCCGCCCTCGCGGCCGATGACGTCGATCCGATCCTCGCCGATGTCGCCGATCAGGCCGCCCGCCTGCGCGGTCGATTCGTCGAGGCTGAAGCGGCGCGCCACCGAGTCGAACGACTCGCCGCCGAGGATCCGCGCCCGCAGCTTGCCGGCGAGGTCCTGCGACCCGGCCACCACGTGCCAGCAGCGACGGTGCGCGGGCAGGCGGAACTCGGCCGCGTGGTCGCGGTAGTACCCCTCGACGTCGGCGGCGCTCGGCGCGGCCACGCCGCCGGCGACGCGCGCAAGGTAGGCCTGCCCGACGAACATCCGCTCGAGGCGATGCAGCTCGGCGAGCACCTCGGGGTCCTTCCCGAAGCCGCGCTCCATCGCCGCGTCCTCGAGCAGCAGGCTGTCGACGATCGACCAGGCGAACTCCACCTTCACGACGGTGCCGGTGGCGTGCCCGCCCGCGTTCGGTCCGAACGTGCGCTGCACGAGCGCGACGACGTCCTGGTAGTGCACCGGGTGCCCGCCGACGGTGGCGACGACGTGGCTGAGCTCGTCGGCGCTCCCCGAGAGGCGGCCCGCGGTGCCCTTGAGGAACGCCTCGTCGACCTGCACGCCCGATTTCTTGCGCAGCTGCTGGAGGTAGTGGGCCTTGAGCTGCGCCTGCGCCTGCAGCTCGGCGAAGCGCCGTAGCTGGTCGCGCTTGGCGCGGAAGCCCGCCTCGTCGCCGACGGTGCGCTCGACGACGCGGATCACCGCCCACCCCAGCTCGAGCTGGATCGGCCCGGTGAAGACGCCGAGCGTCGCGCCGAAGGCAGCCTGCGCAACGGGCGGGGCCAGCTGGCCGCGCGAGCGCGAGCCGAGCGCGCCGCCGTGGCCCTTGCCGTCGGGGTCGACCGAGCTCTGCGCCTCGTCGGAGAGCTTCGCCCCCTTGCGCAGCCGCTCGAGCGCGCCCGCCGCCTCCTCCTTCGTCACCCGCACGACCATCTCCAGCTTCACCGAATCGGCGGTCAGGTGATACATCTCGAGCAACCGCGCGTCGGCGACCTTCGCCGCGGGGTTGATCTCCTTCGCGACGAACCGGTCGGCGGCGAGCCGCCGTCGCTCGATCTCGAGGCGACGCTTCACCTCGGCGTCGTTCGCCATCCCCGCCCGGTAGCCCTCCTGGGTGAGCAGCGCTTCGCCGATCAGGTCGTCGAGGAGCTGCGCCGGCGCACGCTTGCCGGCCTGGAGCGTGACCCGCGCGCGGAGGTCCTTGGCGGTGATGGTGTCGGCGTCGACGCGGGCGAGCACTTCGTCTGGCGCGGCGGCCGCGGGGAGCAAGGCGAGGACGGCAACGGCGATCATCATGGCGACTGGGTCCCAGGGCGTGCGAGGGTCGATTCCGGTGCGGCGGATGAACGGAGCACGACGCGCCGCAAAGCAAGCAGCACGCCCTTCGAGCGGACTACGGCGATAGGGGAGCGCCCGGGGCAGGAGCGCACAAAGTGCGGCGGGGCGTTTCACACGCGCGCACGGTGCGCGCAGGGCGAACGGACTACTTGTTGTGGCAGGAGCGGCAGAGCGAACTGGTGTTGTAGTACTGGACGCGGAGGAACAGCGCGCCGTCGTATTTGTTGTGCGGCTCGTGGCAGGTCGGGCACTCGACGCCGACCGGCTCCGAGTGATCGGACTGGGAGATGAGGTTGACCCTCGCTCCGTTCAGTGCGTCCACGCCGCCCGCCTCGGTGCAGAAGCCGCTCGCCCCGTCGCAGCCGACCTGCGTCACCTTCCAATAATTGCCGATGCCGTTGTCCACTTCCGACGCCGGGACGTGGCTGTTGATCCCGTTGTATCCGTTCTGCCCGGCGTACGGCACGCTGACCGGGTGGTGGCCGCCCATCGAGCCACTCGCGCCAATGATGTTGGCCGGCATCATGGGCGGCACGACGCTGATCGTCCCCGCCTTGCCGCCGCCCGCGTTGCTCACGGCGCCGAGCGCCGTCGAGCCGTCGTGACAGCCGAGGCAGCGCTTGGAAGCGCTGCGGAGCGCGGTCGGGAGCGGCGTCCCCTTCGTCGTGTTGATCAGCGCCTGGCCGTCGAGATCGAGGGCCCAGGTCTCGTTCATGTACTTCGTCGGCGCGTGGTTCCAGAGCATCTGCGTCGACTGCGCGCGGTGGGGCGTGTGGCAGAAGATGCAGACCTCGTTGACGGTGTCGGAGGTGACCACCGAGGCGCTGGTCATGCTGAGGTCGTGCAGCGTGTTCCGGATTCCCGGAGTGCCGGCCAGCGCGACCGAAGGCACGACGGCAACGAGCGCGACAGATACCCGGACGAGTTGCCTCATGTGCTCCGCCCTCCTTCCAAGCAGGCCCACGCCAGCCAAGGGATTGCTGAGTCTTGGGCGTCCAAGCAAGCCGGTCGCCAGCACGCAAGCCCGCGAACGACGCGGGGGAGCGGGGAAAATGGGTGCAGCGACCTGGGTGCGATCACCCAGGATTGGGTGATTTGACGCAGTATCGCCGTCAGTCGCTCGCGCCGAGGTCGGGCGAATCGGGGGAGAGCGGCACGCCCGCGTCGATGTCGAACGGAGGCAGCGACGGGCGCGCATCGTCCACGCACTGTCCGCTGGCGTCCCGGCAGGTGCTGCCGGACGGGCAGAAGTCGTTCTCGCACGCGGTGGTCAGGTCCAACTCGAGGAGCAGGCGCTGGTCGGTCGCGAAGGTCACGGTGGCGCTCTGCTCGACGATCTTGTCGGTGCACCCGGAGTCCGAGTAGCCGCGCGCCACGACGGTGAACGCGTTGCTGTCCCCAGCCTCGGGACCAAGCCCGAGGGTCAACGGGAGCGCCGTGCACCCCTGCTGCGTTCCGACGCACACGCAGTCGCTGGCGAAGAGAGCTGGGCCGGCGCGGTCGGCGGCGGGCTCGAGGACGACCTGCGCGCCCTGCAGCTTGCCTGGGAGGTCGGACTCGACCGCGAGCACGATCTCCGTCGCCGGCAGCGCGGGCGCACAGGCGGACAGCGCGAGCGCGGCGAGGAGCGGCCACCGCTTCACGGCGACACCCGCGCGAAGCCCGGGGGGACGTTGCCCTCGTAGAACAGCGGCGGCGCGCCGGCCCGCGCCACCAGCACGCCGATGGTCACGCCGGTCGCGCCGAGCACCGCGGCACACCCCGCCTCGACGGCGATCCACCACCGCGAGGGCGGCGCCGGGGGAGCCACCACGGGGACGATGGGCGTCGGGTCGATCTCCAACCGCTCCACCTTCCCCGCCTCGACGCGGACCTCGATTCGGTGGGCCAGGTAGCCGTCGCGCCGCGCCTCGACGTAGTGCTCGCCGGGGAGCAGCCGGATCGGCTGGCCGACAGCGGCAGGCAGGCCATCGACGAACAGCCTGGCCCCCTCGATGCGACTGATCAAGACGAGGCCCCCTTCTTCCACGCGTGGCGGCGCGCTCGACGCCGAGGTGGACGCGTCGCCCGCGGTCGCTGCGTCGGCGGTCCCGCCGCTCGCCCTGCCGGCATCGGCGGCGGCATCGGGGACGACCGCCGCGTCGGCGGGGTGCTCGCCCGAGGCGCCCCCGTCGCGGACGCGATCGGGCGGCGCGCCCGCGTCGGCAAGCCCGCCTTCATCCACCGCCGCGATCGCCGGCGAGAACGGATCGGTTGCGCCGAGCAGAACCACGAAACAGCACAAGAGCAGGCCGCGACGCGCACCCATTGCGTGCGAACTTATCCAGCGGGCGGGGCCGCGCAACCAGATACGCCAGGCGGGCGCTTGGCACGAATTCGGCAAACCGCGGCGGCGGCGACGCAGCGCCCACGGGACGGGTGAGCGGACGCCAGGCGCCGAAAGGAGAGCAGGAATGGGTCTGAGAGCCTGCGATGACTGTGGCCACAGGATCACGACCGACAACGCGGTCTGCCCGAGCTGCGGGAAGAGCCACCCGGCCATCAGCGCGAAGGAGTCGTCGATCGAGCAGGTCGCCGTCGCGCCGGCGCGCTCGACGCAGCCACCGCCGCCCAGCGAGGTCGAGCTGGACGGCTTCTGCATCCCGGGCGTCCCCGTCGAGATGCTCTCCACGACGACCACCTCGCCCGAGCCTCCTCACGCCAACGGCGCCGCGCTCGGGCCACCGCCGGGCGGCCGCTCGCCGACGCGCCCGCCCCTCGAGCCACCACAGGCGGAACCCGCCGCCAGCCTGCCCTCGCCCACGCCGGTCGAGGCTCCGCCCGTCGAGGCACCGCTGCCGCGGTCCGCTCCCACCACGATTCCGCCGGAGGCGCCGCCCATGCCCTCGGTGCCCATCCCCTCGCGTGGCGAGCTGTCGCCGTCGGGGCGGATGCCGATCGCGGTGCCCGTCGAGGCGGAGCGCACCGGGCCGCTGATCCTCCCGCAGGATCCGGCGCCCTACCGCAGCGGGCCGGTGATCCTCCCCTACGAGCCGGTGCTCCGTTCGGCGCCCTACCCCGTTATTCCGGCGCCCGAG
>JAJXSP010000229.1 GCA_021784515.1 Myxococcales bacterium
AGCTCGACCGCGGCCTCCTCGGGAGGCGGCACCAGCCCGAGGTACAGCCGCAGGCCGCTCGCCGACGACGCCGCCGCCGGCGGGACGGGCAGCGCCTCGTACGGCTCGACGCGCAGCGCGGCGCGGAGGAGGAGCAGCCGGGTGCGCTCGAGGCGCGCGGCGAGGGGTGCGCGCGGATCGGCCGGGGCGGGCGCGGGCGCCTGCTGCTCCCTCACCAGCTCCTCCCATAGTGGGCGCGGCACGCTCGCCGCCGGCGCCGCCCCGTCGAGCTTGTGGCGCGCGAGGCGCTCCTTGATCGCCCGCAGCCCCAGCCCCGCGTCGAGGAGCGCCTGCCGCAACGTCTCGGAGCGCGGTTCCATCCGCCCGGGACTCTAGCTCCGCCCGCGCTCCTCGTCGAGCGCGCGCCGCACCTCGGCGAGCAGCTTCTCCTGCGTGAACGGCTTCTCGACGAGGCGCACGCCCTCGTCGGGGACGCCGCCGTGGACGATCGAGTTCTGGGTGTAGCCGGACATGTAGACCACCACGAGATCGGAGCGCAGCTTGCGCAGCCGTCCCGCCAGCTCGCTGCCCGAGAGGTTCGGCATCACGACGTCGGTCAGCAGCAGGTCGATCGCCTCGGGCTGCCGCTCGCAGAGGAGCAGCGCCTCGCCGCCGTTGGCCGCGTCGAGCACCTTGTAGCCGGCGCGGAGCAGGATGCGGCTCGCCAGCGTCCGCACCGCGTCCTCGTCCTCGACGACGAGGATGGTCTCGCCGTGGCCGGCCAGCCGCGCCTCGCCCGCTCCGTCGGGACCGGGGCGCGGCGCGGGCGCGTTCGACTCCTCCGCCAGCGCGGGCAGCAGGATCTCGAACCGCGTGCCGTGGCCCGGCGAGGTCTCGAGCGCGAGGTCGCCGCCCGCGCGCTTGACGATGCCGTACACCGTCGCCAGGCCGAGGCCGGTGCCCTGGCCGGCGGGCTTGGTGGTGAAGAACGGCTCGAACGCCCGCGCCGCCACCTCGGGGGTCATGCCGGTGCCGCTGTCGGCGATGGTGAGGCGGACGTAGCGGCCCGGCGGCAGGCCGATGCGCGGGTCGGCCTCGCGCAGCTCGACGTTGGCGGTCTCGAGGGTGAGCCGCCCCCCGTCGGGCATCGCGTCGCGCGAGTTGACCGCCATGTTGACCAGCACCTGGTCGATCTGCCCGGGGTCGATCGACACGCGGCAGAGGTCGGGCCCCGGCACCGTCACGAGGTGGATGTCCTCGCCGAGGGTGCGGTGCAGCATCTTCTCCAGGTTCGCCACCACCTCGTTCAGGTCGAGCGGCTCGGGGCGGGCGATCTCCTTGCGGCTGAAGATGAGAAGCTGCCGCGCCAGCCCCGCTCCGCGCTGCGCCGCCTTCACCACCTCCTCGATGTCCTGGCGGAGCGGGTCGGTCTCGGCGAGCTGCTCGATCGCGAAGCGGGAGAAGCCGAGGATCACCGAAAGCAGGTTGTTGAAGTCGTGCGCGACGCCGCCGGCGAGCCGCCCGACCGCCTCCATCTTCTGCGCCCGCACCAGCTGCGAGGAGAGCGCCTCGCGCTCGGCGGCGGCGCGGTTGCGCTCGGTGACGTCGCGCTGGATGCACAGGAAGCCGACGATCTCGCCGTCCTCGTCGAGCGCCGCGCTGACCGACGAGTCGGCCTCGACGAAACGGCCATCCCTGGTCCGGTTGGTGATCGCGCCGCGCGCCACCCGCTTGCCGAGGATGGTGCGCCACAGGCCCGCGTACCGTTCCTCCGTGATCTTCCCGCTCTTCAAGATCCGCGGCGTGACCCGGCCGACCACCTCGTCGGCGGTCCACCCGTACAGGCGCGTGAACTCGGGGTTGACGTACGTGATCACGCCTTCGCGGTCGGTGAGGAAGATCACCTCGCCCGTCGCCTCGACCGCCTGGCGCAGCCGCCGCAGCTCGGCGTTCTCGTGCCGCTGCGCCGTGACGTCGCGGAGCACCGCCGTCACCGCGGGCCGCCCCTGCCACTCGCTCGGCACCAGCGCCACCTCGGCATCGAACGACGTGCCGTCGAGGCGGAGCAGGCGATGCTCGATGCCGACGACCGGCCCACCGCCGGCGCCCAGCGCGCTCGCGTAGGTCATCGACACGGGCCGATCGTCCGGGTGGATGCGCTCGAGGAACGGCGTGCCGATGATCGCCTCCTCGTCGGGAGCGCCGAAGCACCGGACGGCGGCGCGGTTGACGAAGACGTACCGCCGGTCCTGCGACACGGTGATCCCCACCGGCGCGAGGTCGATCAGCGTGCGGTAGCGCTCCACGCTCTGCCGCAGCGCCTCGGTCGCCTCGTGGAGCGCAACCGATCGCTCGTGCGCCCGCTGCCCCACCAGCTCCAGGGCGCGGCGCAGCTTCTCCTCGGCGGCCTGCCGCTGGAGGCGCTCCTCGACGAGGTCGGTCACCAGCCGGACCGCGCCCTGCATCGCCTGCATGAGCCGCGCGAAGCGCTCCTCGGAGACGACCTGCACCTTGCGCATCGCCGCGAGGTACCCCTCGACGTCGTAGCCGTTCTCGACGGCGCGCCGCCGGAACTCCTCCTCGTCGGGCGGCGCCCGGAAGAACTGGCCGGTGATGAAGGCGCCGACGTGCTCGCCGTGGATGCGGATCGGGAACGCGATGTCGCACATCCCGTTGCCGCAGGTGTAGGTGACGTAGCCCTCCCCGACGTGGCTCTGGATGTATCGGTCGCTCTCCGCGCAGCGGCGCGCGCTCGCGGGACAGGCGCGGTGGTAGCGGGAGCAGATCTCCTCGAAGCCCAGCCCGACGATCCCCTTGCCCTCGGCATCGAGGACGCCGATCGGGAGCCCGGTGGCGTTGTGGACGGTGAGCCCCAGCGTCTGCAGCTGCTCGATCTGGAGCACTTCGGAGAGCTTCAAGGGACGGGCTCCTTGAGGGGGCGAAGACCGCGCGGTCCAGCATAACCAGCCGGGCGGCCCCCGCTCCGGGCTCGTGGGCGCCGAGAAAGTGCTTGCCGCATCGGCATCGCTGCGCTAGGGTCTCCGCCCTCGACACGGAGGCAGGAAGCCAACCGCAGTCGCTGAACCGATTCATCCGGCGTCGTCGCCAAGTTGGTAAGGCAACGGACTGCAAATCCGTCATTCTCCGGTTCAAATCCGGACGACGCCTCCCCGAAAAGCCGCGAGCGATCGCGGCTTTTTCTTTTTCCCCGTTCAGAACGAGAGCGCAACCGAAAGCCCGAGGCTGTCGCGGCTCACCGACGGCGCGATCGCGACCGGCGCGGCGCGGGGCGCGAGATCGCCGGCGCGATAGCGGCGCAGCGCCTGCACCGACAGCGTGGGCTGCGTGAGGAGCTGCAGCTCGCCGATCGCGGCGCCGCCGAAGATCTGGAGCAGCGCCGAGGGCCACCGGTCGCCGACGGCGCCGATGACGAGGCCGGCGGCGATGTTGAGCAGGAGGTTGGCCGCGTGGAGCAGCGGCGACTGCCCCGCTTCCTCGCCGGCGGCGTCACGCGCGACGAGCCGCTCCGCCTCGGCCAGCAGCGCGCACGGGTCGGCGTCCGCCGGAGCACGGGCGATCCGCGCCTCGAGCCAGCGCTGGTCGCGCGGCGACCTGGGCGGCAGCACCAGGAGCGACGCGAGGCCGATCGCGGAGGTGGCGCCGCCGACCCAGTAGTCGATCCGCGCCTCGCGCGACACCGCCGCCGAGAGCCCGAACTCGAGCGCCGTGCCGCCGGCGTAGAGCGCGGCCCACGACCAGGCCCAGGCGCTCGCCCGCCGCGCCGCTGTCGCCAGCTCGCGGCGAAGGAAGCCGAGGCGCACCTCCGCGGGCACCCGCGCCAGCGAGGGCGCCATTCCCGCCGGCACCGCGCACTCGGTCGCCCGAGCGGACGGCGCGACGAGCGACCCGGCGAGGGAGAGCGCGAGCCAGGCACGCGACGCAGTCACCATCTCGGCCTCACGCAGCGCGCTCCGGAACGAAAAAGGCCCTCCCGTCGGAGAGGGCCCTCTCGCTTCGCTTCCGGCGCGCTAGTCGATCCCGGCGCCGCAGAGCGGATCGTTCGGATCCTTGCACTTCGTCTCGCCGACCTTCTTCGGCTTCACCGGCGCCGCGTCGACCGCCTTCTTCACGACCTCGCGGGCGTGCGACTTGATGGCGTTCTTCTTCTCCTCGCCCTCGCGCTTGATCTTGTCCTGCTCCTCGGCGGTCTTGGCCAGGGCGAGCCGCTCCTGCATCTCCTTGTCGGCCGCCGCCAGGTCGCGCTTCGCCTGGTCCTTGATGTCGTCCATCTGCCGCTCGAACTTCTTCTGCATGGCGATGATCTCGCGCTGGTGCGCCTCGTCGCGCGCCTTCTGCTCCGCCGGCATCTTCACCAGCAGCACCCACCCGAGGACCGCGCCCGCCACCGCCACCACGCCGACGACGCTGCCGACGATGGCCACGATCGGCGGCTTCTTCGCCTGCGCCTGCGCCTTGGCCTGCACCTCGGCGTGGATGCGCGCCTCCTCGAGCCGCGCCTGCGCCTCGAGCTGAGCCCTGTGCTTCTCCCCCTCCGCCTTCAGCTCCGTCTCGCGCAGCTGCCGCTCCTTCTCGGCCTGGAGGCGGTGCATGCGCTCCTGCTCGTCGCGCGCCTTGCGCTCCTCCTCCTCCTTCGCCTGACGGAGCGCCGCCTCGCGGGCCTGGGCCTCCGCCGCCGCCTTGGCCTTTACGGCCTCCTCCTCCTGGCGGACGCGGTCATCCTCGATGGTGCGCAGCTCCTTCAACGAAAAGAGGACGGAGTTCTCTCGCTCGGCCATCAAACTGCTCCTGTGTCGCTCTCGCGGCGGCGGAAAAAAAACCGCGCTGACGGTATCACGAAGCCCATGGTCGTTCAACGCAAAGGGCGGTCCGACGATCTGTGAGGGCCCCGTGCGCCGCCCGGGGAATCCGGCTTGCCGCCCGGCTCCCCACGACTAGAATGGCGCCACCCGATGGGCTTCATCGACCTCCACTCGCACGTGCTGCCCGGTCTCGACGACGGGGCGCGCTCGCTCGACGAGTCGGTGACGATGCTCGGCCTGCTCGGCCAGCTCGGCTTCGAGGTGGTCCACGCCACGCCCCATCAAAAAGTGGGATCCTGGACGCCGGCGCGCGAGGCGATCGACGGCGCGTGCGCCAAGGTGGTCGCGGCGCTGCCGCCGGGCGCGCCGGCGCTGCGCCTGGGCGCGGAGAACATGTGGGACGAGCTGTTCCTCGGGCGCAGCCTCGACCGGTGCATCCCCGGCTACCGCGCGCCCGCCGACGCGCCTGCCCAGCCGCCGCGGGCCTTCCTCTTCGAGCTGCCGGTGATGGTGGTGCCGCCGCGGGTCGAGGAGCGGCTGTTCGCGATCCGGCGGGGCGGTCCGCTCCCGGTGATGGCGCATCCGGAACGCTACACGCCGCTGTGGGATCACCTCGACCGCTTCGAGGCGCTGGGCCAGCAGTGCGCCCTGGTCGTGGACCTGGCGGCGCTGGGCGGGACCGACGGCGCGCGGCAGTGCCGCGTCGCGCGTACGCTCGTCGAGGAGGGGCTCGCCCACGCGGCCGCCACGGACGTGCACCAGCCTTCCGACGTGCCCCTCGCCGGGGCGGGGATCGCCTGGCTGCGAAAGCGCCTGGGGAGTAGCGCGGCGACCCGGCTGCTCGATCACGGCCCCAGGCAGATCTTGAACGGTGAACTGCCGGCCTGATACCAATCACGGCCCAATCACGGAGAGAACCCGGATGTCAACCCTCCTCGACAAGATCAAGCGACACGAAGCGCAGGTGGCGGTGATCGGCATCGGCTACGTCGGCCTGCCGCTCGCGACGGAGATGGCGAAGGCGGGCTTCCGCACCGTCGGCTACGACAAGAGCGACGAGAAGGTCCGCGCGGTCAACGCCGGTCGCTCCTACATCAAGGACATCGCCGACGCCGATCTCGCCCCGCTGGTGAAGGAGGGGCGGCTGCGCGCCTCGAGCGATCCGTCGGTGCTCGGCGCCGCCGACGTGGTGGTGATCTGCGTCCCCACGCCGCTCAACAAGACGAAGGAGCCGGACAACGGGTTCATCATCGCCGCCGCCGAGGACCTGAAGCCGCGGCTGCACAAGGACCAGCTCGTCGTCCTCGAGTCCACCACCTTCCCCGGCTTCACCCGCGAGGTGCTGCTGCCGAAGCTGCAGGAGTCCGGGCTCAAGGTCGGGCAGGACTTCTACCTCTGCTTCTCCCCCGAGCGCGTCGATCCGGGCAACCCGAAGTACCACACCAAGAACACGCCCAAGGTCGTCGGCGGCACCACGCCGAAGTGCCTGGCGGCGATCCAGGCGATGTACGGCGAGGTGATCGAGCGCCTCGTGCCGGTCTCCTCCACCGACGCGGCGGAGATGGTGAAGCTTCTCGAGAACACCTTCCGCGCGGTGAACATCGGCCTCGTCAACGAGGTCGCGATCATGGCGCAGAAGCTCGGCCTCGACTCGTGGGAGATCATCGAGGCGGCGGCGTCGAAGCCGTTCGGGTTCATGCCGTTCTATCCGGGCCCCGGCCTCGGCGGCCACTGCATCCCCGTCGACCCGCTCTACCTCTCGTGGAAGCTCAAGACCCTGAAGTACGAGGCGCGCTTCATCGAGCTGGCCGACGACATCAACACGCACATGCCCCACTTCGTCGTCGAGAAGGTGGCCACCGCGCTCAACGGCGACAAGAAGGCGGTCAACGGCTCGCGCGTGCTGGTGCTCGGCGTCGCCTACAAGCGCGACATCGACGACGTGCGCGAGTCGCCGGCGCTCGACGTGATCGAGCTGCTCCAGGATCGCGGCGCCGAGGTGAGCTACCACGACCCGTGGGCGGCGTCGGTCCGCATCGGCGAGCACACCCTGAAGAGCAAGCCGCTCGACGGGCTCGACGGCTACGACGCGGTGGTGATCGTCACCGACCACAGCAACGTGGACTACGCGCGCGTCGTCCGCGAGGCGCGCCTGGTCATCGACACCCGCAACGCCACGCGGAAGGTGCGCGGCGAGGCGCGCGGCCGCGTCATCGGATTGTGATCCGCCGCCTCCTCGGGGTAGCCGTCCTGCTCGCCGTCGCGACGCCGTCGTGGGCGAGCGAGAAGGCGGAGTTCGGCTGGGAGCTGCGCCAGGTGTTCAGCGCGTCGCTCCGCTTCGTCCGCATCGAGCGCGGCTGCAAGATCACCGACCGCGACGAGGCGGCCGCGTTCCTCGTGTTCGAGTGCCCCCCCGACGAGAAGGGCCAGCCGCCGCGGCGCGGCTCGATCGAGCTGTACCGCGTCGACTCGCGCGGCGCGCCGATGGTCCGCGTGCAGGTGACCCTCGGCGACGAGCCGAGCTACATGGAGCGCCGCTTCCTCGACCTGCTCGAGCGGAAGCTGCGCGCCGAGCTGGGCACCCCTCCCCCACCGAAGCCCGCCCCGCGACCGCCCGCCGAGTCACCGGACGGCGGCGCCTGATCCGTCTCCGACGCCTCGTGATATCGTCGCGCGCGTGCGCTGCGATGATGCCACGCACCTTCTCTATTCGAGATGATCGCGCTGGCCGGCTGCGCCTCGCCTGGGGTCCCACGAGCGGCAGCCCCCCCGACGGCGGTGCGGGCGGCCACCGTGATCTCGGCGGCGGGCCCGCCGACCTCGCCCACAACGCCGACCTCGGCAAGTCGTGCAGCCCGTGCAGCGCGCCCACGCCGGTCTGCGATCCCTCGACCGGGCAGTGCGTCCCCTGCCTCGCCGGCGACGACCAGTGCCCGCAGGGCTCCTATTGTGCCGGCGGCGACGGGGGCGCGGCCTGGTCATGCGCCCCCGGCTGCAAGAGCGACGGCGACTGCGCCGGCGGCTCCGACGGCGGCGGCGAGATGGCGTGCTGCAATCACGCGTGCGTGGACGTCGGCTCCGACGCCACGAACTGCGGCCAATGCGACGCAACCTGCGCCGCCGGGCAATCGTGCTGCACCGGCCAGTGCGCCGACATTACGAATGACGTCGCCAACTGCGGCGCCTGCGGCCAGCCGTGCCCGGCGGGAATGAATGCCACCATCACCTGCGCGAGCGGCCAGTGCGCCCTCACCGGCTGCGCCCCCGGATTCGCCGATTGCAACATGGACCCGAAGGACGGTTGCGAGTCCCAGTCCGTGAGCGATCCCGCCAATTGCGGGTCGTGTGGAAACTACTGCAACGTCGCCAATGGCACGGGCGGCTGTCAGGCGGGCAGCTGTATCGTCCAGTCCTGCTTCGCGGGATTCGCCGACTGCGACCACCAGCCGGGCGACGGCTGCGAGGCGGCGATCACCAGCGATCCGATGAACTGCGGCGGCTGCGGGCGGCCCTGCCTCGGCGACGAGAACGCCACCCCCGGCTGCTTCGGCGGAATGTGCACCATCGCCCAATGCAACCCCGGATTCGGCGACTGCAACGTGAACCCGAACGACGGCTGCGAGATCGACCTCCAGAGCGACCCGCGCAATTGCGGAATGTGCCGCAACGTCTGCGTCCCCGCCGCCAACGCGGCGGTCGACTGCCAGGCCGGCCAGTGCGCGATCACGGGCTGCACTGGCGGCTTCCTCCAATCTCCCGCGCCATGAGCCGAGGCCCGCCGAAGGCGGGGGCTTCCAAGCGGTCGGCCGTCCAAGGTAGAAAACAAAAATGCCCATCATCGATTTGCGGAGCGACACCGTGACGCGCCCCACCGCGGCCATGCGCGAGGCGATGGCGCGCGCGCCCGTCGGAGACGACGTCTTCGGCGACGATCCCACGGTGAACCGGCTGCAGGAGGTCGCGGCCGCGCGGCTCGGCAAGGAGGCGGCGCTGTACGTGCCGTCGGGGACGCAGTCGAACCAGATCGCGCTGCTCGTCCACTGCCGCCCCGGCGACGACGTGCTCGTCAGCGCGGGGGCGCACCAGATGTGCTTCGAGTCGGGCGCCGGCGGCGCGATCGCCGGCGTGCAGTTCACCGCGCTCGACGGCGGGATGTTCCCCGGCGCCTTCGGCCCCGACGACGTGCTGGCCGCGGTGAAGCCGGCCGACAACCCGCACTACCCGCCGACGCGCCTGGTGTCGATCGAGGACACCCACAACCGGGCCGGCGGCCGCGTGTGGCCCCTCGAGCGGATCGATCGCGTGGCGGAGGCGGCCCGCTCGCGCGGCCTCGCGCTCCACCTCGACGGCGCACGCCTGTGGAACGCCGAGGCGCAAAGCGGCGTGGCGGCGGCGCGCATCGCGGCGCCCTTCGACACCGTCTCGGTGTGCCTCTCGAAGGGGCTCGGCGCGCCGGTGGGATCGCTGCTCGCGGGGACGCGCGACCTGATCCGGCGCGCGCACCGCTACCGCAAGATGCTCGGGGGCGGGATGCGGCAGGCCGGCGCGCTCGCCGCCGCGGGGCTCCACGCCCTCGAGCACCATGTGGCGCGGCTCGCCGAGGACCACGCCAACGCACGTCTCCTCGCGGAGCTGACCGCCGAGGCGCCCCACGTCGCCGTCGAGGTGCCCGA
>JAJXSP010000230.1 GCA_021784515.1 Myxococcales bacterium
CTAGGAGCCTGTTCCCGTAATTCGCCTGCTGCGGCGTCCGATGCGCTCGCCCAGGCTTCGTCGCTCCTCCTTGGATTACGGAAAGTAGTCCTTCGTCGTCGCTGCTCGCCTGGGCGGCGCCTCGAACGCCTCGCGACGACGCCTTACGGAAACAGGCTCCGAGAACGTCACGCGCCTTTCATCGCGACTGCATCACCGAAGAGGGCCTCGTCGTGAGCCGGGGCCTTTTCATTCGGGGCGCGCGGCTCGTCAACGCTTCCGCATTGACTTCTGGCGGAAGCCCGGCCGCACCGCGAAACCGCGCGCCGCCTTGGGCACCACCGGCCCCGGTCCACCGTCGAGGTTGAAGCGCGCCCACTTGTCGCCATAGGGGGCGGTCTTCAGCTTCTTGCCCTCCTTGGCCAGCTCGAGGTTGGTCTGCAGCCGCTGGTCGCCGGGGACCTTCTTCAGCGCTCGCTCGAGCACCTTCACCGCCTCGTCCTTCTTCGACTGCGCGAGCAGGCACCAGGCGTAGAGCGTGTACGCGAGCGGCTCCTTGTCGCCGACCTTGCACGCCGTCTCGAACGCCTTGGCCATGCGCTCCGAGTCGCGCTTCTTGAAGTAGAGGCAGCCGAGCAGCGCCTTCACCGTCCACGGCCAGCGCGACGCCCGCGACAGCTCCGCCTCCGCCTCGTCGAGGTTCCCCGAGTCGTACTGGAGCGCGCCGATCTGACCGCGCAGCTGCGCCCCGATCAGCGGGTGCCACTTCTGCAGCGGCAGCCCGTCGCGCAGCGCCTTGAGCGCCAGCTCGCGACGGCCGCCCATGAGGTGCTTCTCGGCGCCCTTGATGATCGGCTCGACCTTCTTCGCCACCTGGCGCACCGCGAGCACCAGCACGCCGAGGAAGACGGTGAGGAAAGGCAGGATCAGGCTCCACGACGAGCGGGGCGACGCTTCGTGGATGCCGAAGGTCACCGCCACCGCGGCGACGAGGGCGAGGAGGATGGTCAACATTCTTGTTTTTCACCTTGATGGCCGGCCGCTCGTGTCCCGCCTCCGGCGGGCGCGGTCGACCCATTGGCCGGAATCTGTATCACAAGAGCGGGGGCCCGCCCACCCGTCGGCGGGGCGGGATTTCTGCTCAATCGGAGACTTCGACGTCCGCGGCCGCCCTCACCCGGTACTTCGACTCGATGAACCTCTGCAGCTCGAGCAGCTGCGTCTGCCCGAGGTAGGTGCCGTCGGGGTGGTCCGAGTAGTAGGCGCCCTCCTCGCAGAAGTCGCCGCCCATCATCAGCGAGCCGTCGCGCACGTCGCCGCCGGGGCGGCATTTCGCATCGGCCATCACCATGATCATCTTCTGCACCCGCTGCTCGGGCGGCACCGAGGAGTTGGCCATCGCGCTCTGCGCCACCTCGGCGAAGCCGGCGAAGCCGTGCGGGTCCATGCCGAGGCCGTGCATCAGGTAGACGACCGGGTAGGTCTTCGCCTCGCGCCCCGGATCGTCGTAGCCCGGCGGGAGCACGACGACGTAGGGCAGGGGGCGGCCGTTCTGCGCGACCAGGGTGTCCGACGCCGCGCACGGCGACATCGGGTCGTCGCAGTCGACGATCCGCCCCTCGCCGAGGCCGACGTCGTAGTCGCCGTCGGGCCAGATGTGCGAGAGCGCGTAGAACAGCATCTGCCCTCGGTGCACGGCCTGGAGCGCGGAGCCGACGTGGCGACCGTCGCCCGTCGCCTCCACCACCGCCTCGCTCGCGTCGGGATCGCCGTAGCGCACGTAGGTGTGGTGGCCGAGCTGCGCGAAGTCGACGTCGGTCACGTTGAAGTGGTTCTCGTCCGACGGGGCGCGCTCCACCAGCGCCGGGAAGCCCTCCCACACCCGCACGTTGATCCCGCGCCCCTCGAGCGCGCCCATGAGGACGTTCGTGGAGACCGAGTTGTTCATGAAGTCGTGGATTCCGGCGTCGTAGTACGTGTCGACGCGAGCGAGGGCGTCGTCGCTCCACTTGCTCGTGTCGAGCGCGTTGTTGTGCGGGTCGATGCCGAACGCCGCGGAGAGGTTGGGGGAGTAATCGAACACGCCATTGCCCTCGCCGAAGTCGTAGCAGCCGTCCTTCGTGCCGAGCGCGCAGCCCTTGCCCTTCACGCCGTCGGTGCCGAAGTCGTCGAACGGCTCGTGCTGCCCGCCGGCCTGGTCGAAGCGCCAGTTGCCCTCGGTGCCGGTCGGGTTCCAGAACCAGTGGTAATCGTCGTGGTTCGGATCGGGGTTGGCGACCGGGTCGTAGCCCGGCTCCTTCGCGTCGGGCAGCCCGTCGAGGCCCACGTCGTCCCAGCGCTCCGAGTTTTGCACGATCACCGGCTCGCCCGCGTCGCGCACGCCGTTGCCGTTCACGTCCACCGCGAGCGCGATCTGCACCGGGTCGTTCTGCGGCTGCGAGGGGTCGAACACGCCCTGCTGCGGGTCCGGCTTGTTGCCGCCGTCGCAGAAGGTGATCACCGGCTTGCTGCCGTCGGGGTTGTAGCGCCTATCGAAGTAGTTGTTGAGCACGATCGGGTGGGCGCAGAGATCGCTCGGCGACTGGGTCAGCACCGATGTCGGGACGCCCGGCGGCAGGTAGGTGGAAAAGGGGGTCTTCGCGTTCGGCAGGCCCGGGTAGAAGGGGTTGTGGAATGCCTTGGACACGTCGCGCAGCGCCTTGATGAAGAAGGCGCGGTTCGAGGTGAGCCCGGTGCCCTCGCCCTGCTGGTAGGGCATGTGCTCGAAGTCGAAGGGGCGCTCCCACGGATCGATCGCCTTGCGCGTGGGCGGGCACTTCGGCGTGCCGTCGGCGTTGGGCGGCGCGCCGATCGCGCCGCGGCCGGCGGCGGCGTCGTCGGCGGTGCAGAAGCCGCCGAAGAACCAGTCGCGGAACGAGCCGAGCGTGTAGGTCAGCGACGGGCCGGGGTCGGCGCCGAAGACCGCGACGCCGTCGTAGAGCGACGGCTGCGACCAGAAGTTCAGCGACGAGCCCATGCCGCCCATCGAGGCGCCGCCGATCGCGCGGTAGGTGAAGTGGCGCATGTGCTTCTGCCCGGCGGTGGCCTTCACCGCCGCCTGGAAGGTGCCGAGCTCGGGCGCGTTGAAGTGGAGCCGCGTCCAGGTCGCCTCGTAGAGCACGTTCGAGGCGGGCACGATCGCCACCGTGCCCGTCGTCGCGCGCTTGCCGACGACGACGATCGCCGTCGCCGCGGCGCCGGACGGACCCTTGGCGAGGTCGGCGGGGATCACCACGTCGAGGCCGTGCGGGAAGGCCGGCGGCGCGGCGAGCGAGAAGGAGACCGCCGGCCCGAGCTTGACGTAGCCGGCCGGCACGATGTCGTCGGCGAGCGCCGGGACGATCGCGCTCGTCGCCTCGGTGCAGGCGGCGGCGTTGGCGAGGTCGCCCTTCGCCCCGGCGGCCTGCGACGGCATCGCGCCCGCTGGCATCCGTTTCGAGCACAGCGGCTGCTCCGGCGGCGGCGCGGCCATGTCCATCGCCGTCGTCATCGGGTTGTTGTCGCCACACCCGGCGACCGAGAAAAGCACGAGGAGGCCGAACGTCCGCTGCATCGGCGGAGGATAGCCGAAGAGGGCCGCCCGTTGACAGCGCCCATCGATCGCTCCAAGTTCCCGCGACACAGGAGTGCGCTCGATGAGCTACCAGTTCCCCAGCGAGGAGTGGGTGGCCGAGTTCAAGTCCCAGATCAACGCCAGCGCCGCCTACCGCGCCGCCGCCGCGACCTGGACGTACGGCCCCGTCGCGCTGGTGGTCAAGGCCGATCCGGCGGTCGGGCTGCCCGATGACGTGGGTCTGTGGCTCGACCTCGACCGCGGCGTGTGCCGCGAGGCGCGCGTCGTCGACGGCGGCGAGGCGGCCAAGGCGCCGTTCTGCATCACCGGCGAGTACCCGCGCTGGAAGTCGGTGATGAAGAAGGAGCTCGATCCGATCAAAGGGATGATGCAGAAGAAGCTCGAGCTTTCGGGACAGATGACGACGATCGTGAAGTACGTCAACGCGTCGAAGGAGCTGGTCGAGGCGGCGACGCGCGTCCCGACGAAGTTCGTGGACGAGTAGCGCGATGGACGACTTCGGCGCGGATCTCGCGTTCGGCTGGTACCAGCCGACGCGGATCGCCTTCGGCGCGGGCGTGGTGAAGGAGGCGGGGCTCGAGCTGAAGCGGCTCGGCGTCACGCGGGCGGTGATCGTCACCGACGCGGTGCTGCGCGGGAAGACCGACGTGGTGGCGCAGGTGGAGCGGGCGCTCGGCGCGCGCTGTGCCGGCGTGTTCGACGGCGTGGCCCCCGACACGCCGGCCGAGGTGGTCGATCGCGGGGCGGCGGCGGCGCGCGCGCTGGGCGCCGACGCGCTCGTTTCCGTCGGCGGCGGCAGCGCGATCGACACCGCGAAGGGGATGGCGATCGTCCTCACCGAGGGCGGCGCGATCCGCGATCACCAGGGCTCGCAGCGCCTCGGGCGCCGCCAGACGCCGCACCTCGCGATCCCGACGACCGCCGGCACCGGGAGCGAGGTGTCGATGTACGCGGTGGTTCTCGACGAGGCGAGCCGGGAGAAGATGCACTTCGCCGACGACCGCATCATCCCCGACGGGGCGGTGCTCGATCCCGCGCTCACCGTCGGCATGCCGCGGTGGCTCACCGCTGCGACGGCGCTCGATGCGCTGACCCACGCCATCGAGGCATTCCAGGCGATGCAGCGCAACCCGCTCTCCGACGCCGCCGCGCTCCACGCGATCCGGTTGATCGCGCGCGCGCTGCCGCGAGCGCTCGCCGACGAAAAGGACCTCGCGGCGCGCGGCATCCTGCTGGCCGCGGCGAACCTCGCCGGGCAGGCGTTCAACGGCGCGGGCGTCGGGCTCGTCCACGCGATGGCACACGTCATCGGTGCGCGGCACCACGTGCACCACGGCACCGCGAATGCGATCTGCCTGCCGCACGTGATGCGGTTCGACGCCGACGAGCTCTCGCCGCGTCTCGCGCGGATCGCCGAGGCGCTCGGTGCTCCGCCGGGCAAAGACGACGCCGCGACCGCCGAGGCGGGGGCACGCGCCGTCGAAGAGCTGGTGCGCCAAAGCGGGCTGCCGACGCGCCTTCGCGACGCCGGCGTCCCCGAGAGCGATCTTCCGGCCTGCGCCGAGGGGGCGCTCTCCGACGGGGCGATCGTCTACAATGGGAAGTTCGCCGCCGATCGCGACCTCGTGCTGGGCGTCTTTCGCGCGGCCTACTGATTTCCCACCTGGAGGCTGCATGGACGTGATCACCGTCGACGCGGCGGCGGAGGACAACGGCCTCGCCGCCATGCTGCAGGGGCTGCTCGGCGAGAACATCGCCGCGAGCGAAGGCAAGCGGCACGACTTCGAGGCCATCGGCACCAGCTTCGCCGTGATCGCCCCCGACGCGGGCGTGGCGGTGACGCTGGTCTTCGACCACGGCCGGTGCACCATCCACCAGGGCGTGCGGCCGAGCACCGAGGTGATCATCACCGCCGACGCCGATCGCATCCCGTCGCTCTCGCTGCTCCAGATCCGTCACGGCCTGCCCTGGGTGCTCGACGACAACGGGCGGCAGTTCCTGCAGTCCCTGCTCCGCCGCCAGGTGAAGATCGAGGGGCTGGTGGACCTGCCCATCCCGAGCCTGCGCGCGACGGCGCGGCGGGCGATCGACCTCTTGCGCCTGACGCGGGTGCTTTCGGTGAACGGGTAGCTCGCCGGTTGATTCTCGGCGAAGGATCGGCACGATGGTCGGGCGGGCGAACGCGGCCCGACCGAGGCACGATGACCGTTCCCCCGATCGACGAACGACGGCGGTTCCACGACTCGCCCCTTGCGCTGGCGAGCGACTTCGCCGCGCCCGAGCGCGCGAGCCGTCGCGAGGTCGAGCTGAGCCGCGAGATGATCCGCAGCCACGGGCTGCTCACCGCGGTGCTCGACGGCGTGGGCGTCCCGGCGGCGATCGTCAACCGGCAGCGGCAGATCCTCTTCGCGAACGACTCGCTCGCTCGCACGCTCGGGGCTGTTCCCGGCGATCTGGAAGGGCTGCGGTCCGGCGAGGCGCTGGGCTGCGTCAACTCGTGGAAGAACCCCGCCGGGTGCGGCACCTCGCTCGAGTGCGCGACGTGCGGCATGGGGCGCGCCGTCGTCGCGGCGCTCTCCCAGGGCGCGGTCGTCGAGGACGAGTGCTCGCTCAACCTCGAGCGCGACGGCGCCCCCGATGCGATCGAGCTGGCCGTCCGCGCCGCGCCGCTGGTCCTCGACGGGGGGACCTTCGTGGTGCTCTCGCTCCGCGACGTCTCCGCCGAGAAACGCCGCGATGCGCTCGAGCAGGTCTTCTTCCACGACCTCGCCAACACCCTCACCGCGCTGCGCGGCAGCACCTCGTCGCGGGACGCCTCGGTCGAGGACCCGGAGGCCCCGCGCCGGATCGCCCGCCTCGTCGAGCGCGTCGTGCGCCAGGTGGAGAACCAGCGCGCGCTGCGGCTCGCCGAGAAGGGGACGCTGCCGGTGGTGCTCGAGGCGGTGCCGGTGCGCCGGGTCCTCCGCTCGGCGCAACAGGAGATCGAAGGGCTCGCCGGCCCACGGCGGATCGCGGTGGAGGTGAGCGAGCCGAACGAGTCACCGGCGATCACCACCGACGAGTCGCACCTCCTCCGCGTGCTCGCCAACATGGGCAAGAACGCCGTCGAGGCGACGCTCGGGGGCGGCGCCGTCCGTCTGCGCGCCGCCGCCACGGGCGAGGGCGTGGTCTTCGCCGTCTGGAACGCCGGCGGGATCCCGCCGGCCGTCGCCCGGCGGGTGTTCCAGCGCTCGTTCAGCACCAAGGCCCAGCAGGGCCGCGGCCTCGGCACCTACTCGATGCGCCTGTTCGGAGAGCGCTACCTCGGGGGCAAGGTCGGCTTCCGCACCGACGAGCGCGAAGGCACCGAGTTCTTCATCGAGCTGCCGGCGGGCGGGCCGCGCGCGAAGTGAACCGCGCGCCGGCAACGGGAAGGGAAACGGGGACGCGAACGGAGGCTGAGTCCCCGGGGCGGGGGTCGAACCCGCACGCCTTGCGGCTGGGGATTTTAAGTCCCGCGAGGCGGTTGCGTCCGGTTGCGCTCAAATGCGCCGGGCGCAACCTCACCGACGGGAACGGCCGATCTCGCGCGGATCGTCCGCAACCGGGCCACACCCCGTTTTTCGGTCTCGTGGGACCGGATCCGGGACCGGCCGGGACCGCTCCCGAGCGGGCCGTGCTTGACATTATCGCAAGTCGCGGCATCTTGATCCGGTGAAGGATGCCGATGCGCTGGCAACGATCCGAGAGTGGGGCGCCGCGGGGCGCTACTTCCTCGAGCCGCACGCCCGGGAGCGCGCCGAGGAGCGGGGCGTCAAACCGCGCGACGTCCGCCACGCGCTCGCGAACGCGGCGGCGGTCGCCTGGCAGACCGACCACCAGCGATGGAAGGTCGAATCTACCGACCTCGACGGCGACGCGCTCACGCTGGCGGTGGTGATCGAGGCGACGCTGATCGTGGTGACGGTGTTCTAGGACGCAGGAGGTGCGACGTGGAGTGCTACAAGTGCAAGGCCGCGGAGATGAAGCCGACGCGTGCGCAGGCGCAGGTGCAGATCGGGGGCTGCGCCTTTGTCGGCTCCGTCGAGGCCGTGAAGTGTCCGAGCTGCGAAACCGTGCTCCTCGACGGGCCGGCGCTCGAGCGCTTCGAGCTGGTCGTCGCCGCCAAGCTCGGCGAGGCCGGCGAGGCGAGCGGGCCTGCGTTCAAGCACATGCGGAAGGCGATCGGCATGAAGGCCACCGACCTGGCCGTGCTCCTCGACGTGCGGCCGGAGACGATCTCGCGGTGGGAGACGGATGCGCAGCCAGTGGAGCGGCGCGCGCTGGCGCTGCTCGTCGCCCTCGTCGCCGATGAGCTCGCCGGGAGCACGGCGACGCTCGATCGCCTGCGCGCGCTCGCGAAGCCGCGCAAGCTCGCGAAGTCGGTACGCGTCGGCAAGGTCGCCGCGTGACGTAGCAGGTTCAACCCCGGGCACCTCGCGGCCTCATGAACCGCGAGGGGGCGGCGCTCCGCACCGTCGCCGCCCTGCCCGGGATCTTTTCCCACGGTGCGGAAGGTGCGGACTCGAGTGGACGCCGAAGATATCTACGAAGCAGCATCGCGCGCGGCGGAGGTGTCCAATTGGTTGTATAGGGTGAAAGACTCGCTCTTCACCCAGGCCGGCGCCGCGCAAGATGGTGCCGAAGTTTCTCCCGAGGCGGCGTCGTTGGTGGCGCTCGTCAACAAACTCTGGGCGTTCGCCGAGGGAGCGGCGAATGCCGAGGCCGCAGAGGTGCTCCTCTTCATTCAGGCGCTCGAGCTGGGTGCGGCAGCAATGGGCGGCGAAGACAATCCGATCGAGGTTGCGATGGGAGCCCTTCCGCACAAGATCGCGGTCGCCGTCGACACAGACCTGTTTGTCGAAGCGTTCGATGCCTGGACCGATTCGTCGTCGACACGACCGGAGAACAAGGGCGAGGCGGTGCGCCGTGCGATGAAGTCCGCCAACCTCACACCGCCGTCAGCCGATTCGATCAAGCGCTATGGGCGGAGGCTGAGGAGCCAGCGGATAGGGTAGGGGACGCTCCGCGGAGGCGGATTTATCCGATCCGCCCCGCGGATTCGGACCGTCCTCGGCAGACACGCAGGCGCGCCGGAGTCACCGTCGGCGCATGTTCCAAGCGCCCACCTCGCCGCCCCTCGATCCCCGATCGCTCTCCCGCGTTCGCGCACTGATCGCCCGAGTCGGCGAGCGTCGCGCCCTCGAGCTGCTCGATCTCCCGCGCCCGACGTTGGCGCGGGCGGCCGCCGGCCTCGGCGTGCGACGGGCGACCGCCGAGGTGATTCGCATGCGTCTCGACGCGGCCGACGAGGAACCGCCGGCTCGGCGCGTGCTGGTAGGGGGGGCGCGATGATCGACCTCGGCGCCGAGCTGCTCGCCGCCCTGCGCTCCGACGCGGGCCGCGCGGTGCTGGCCGATGCGCTGCGCCCCGTCGTCGCCGACGCTGTGCGCGGCGTGCTCGCCGAGCAGGCCGAGACGTGGATCGACAACCGCGAGGCTGCCGCCGCCATCGGGCGAACGCCGGCGGCATTCCGCATGCTGATCTCCCGCCGCCCCGACCTCGCGCGCCTCTCGAGTGGCGACGGGCGCGCGCGACGCTGGCGCCGCTCCGACCTCGAGCGATGGCAGCAGGCGCAGCGCGCCGGCGAGGGCGAGTAGTGAGCGCGCGCACACTGCGCCTCGCCGCCCGAGAAGCGCCGCCCGAGAAGCGCCGCCACGCGATCACCGTCGAGGACGTCGAGCTCGCCATCGTGCGGCACGCCGACAGATCAATCCTCTCGGGCGTGTGCCCTCGCGTCGCGCGGTTCGCAGCGATGGACGCTGCGCGGCGCGCCGTCAGATC
>JAJXSP010000231.1 GCA_021784515.1 Myxococcales bacterium
CCGCGAGCTTCTCGTCGAGGAAGCGCAGGGCCGCGCCGCTGCTCGCGCGCCGGGCGAGCGCGTTGCGCAGCGGGCGATCGGCGTCCTGCATCGCCACGCGCGCGTCGAGCCCGAGGGCGAGCGTGCGCGCCACCAGCTCCGGGCGCTCGAAGCGGCCGAGGAGGTCGAGCAGGCGCTCGTGCTCCTCGGGGGTGGCGCTCGGGCCGAGCGCGCGGTGCTCGATCGCCTCCCACTCGGCGGCCGTTCCGTCGCGCAGCGCCACCGAGGCGACGGCATCGACCAGCGACGGGTCGAGCGACGCCGGCCGCCTCATCCACGAGGCGAAGCGGCGGCGCGCCTCGGCGATCGTCGGCTCGTCGCGGGCGAGCAGGCCGAGCGCCTGGAGGGCGTGGGCGCGGGCGACGCGGCGGTCGTCGTCGTCATCGCGGCGCACGTCGGTCCCGAGGCGGTCGAGGACCGGCTCGACCACCTGGCGCACGATCGCGGCGAAGCGGGGGCGGTCGGCCTCGTCGAGGAGCACGCGCTCGATGCGTTGCAGCGTGTCGAGGACGGCATCGAGCACGGCGCGATCGTTCGCGCCGGACCGTCCGAAGAGTCGCGCGACATCGAGCAGCATCCCCAGCCGCTCGCGCCCCGTCTCGACGAGGGCGCGCTCGTCATCGAGCAGCGAGGCACGCTCCTCGGGCGCCAGGGACGGGGACGTGACCGCGTGCTGGAGGGCGCCATCGTCGTACCGCGTGCGGAAGAAGCCGGCGGCGCCGGCGTTGCCGACCACCGCGTCGGCGCACGGTCCGTCGAGGACGAACGACGCGCGCGGCTCCGTCACGAGCTCGCAGCGCTCGCGCTGCGGCTCGCCGGGCTTCCCCCAGCGCAGCCAGAGCGGCACCGGCCACGTCGTGCCGTCGTGCGATCCGTCGGCCGTGAAGCGCTCCTGCGACACGGCGACGTGCGTGTGTCCGCCCTCGCACGAGGTCGCCAGGGTGACGAGCGGGTAGCCGGGGCGGGTGATCCAGGCGTCGGCTACCGACCCGACCGGCTTGCCCGACGCCGCCGCGAGCGCGCTCCACAGGTCGGCCGCGCGCGTGTTGCCGAAGCGGTGATCGGCGATGTACTTGCCGACGCCGCGGCGGAACGCCTCCTCGCCCAGCCAGCGCTCGAGCATGCGCAGCACCGCGGCGCCCTTGCCGTAGATGATCGTCGCCGAGGTCTCCGGCTCGTCGCCGTCGTCGGGCGCGCCCGCGAAGTGGATCGGGTGCGCGTGCGGCAGCGCGTCCTCCGCGAGCGGCGCGGCGCGCTCGACGGCGAAGTCGCGCCACACGTGCCACTCGGGGTGGAGGTCGGCGATCACCTTGCTCTCCATCCACGTGGCGAACGACTCGTTCAGCCACACGTCGTCCCACCAGGCCATCGTTACGAGATCGCCGAACCACTGGTGCGCGATCTCGTGCGCCACCACCTCGGTCACGTGACGGCGCGCCTCGACGGTGGACGCGTGCTCGAGGACGAGCAGCGCCGAGTCCTTGAACACGATCGCCGCGACGTTCTCCATGCCGCCGTACATGAACTCGGGCGCCGCGATCAGATCGAGCTTGTCGTAGGGGTAGGGCACGCCGAACCACGCCTCGAGGCGCGGCACGACGCGCGCCGCCTCGGCGAGGGCGTACGCGCCGAGCGCGGCCCGCCCCGGCGCCGCCCACACGGTGATCGGCAGCTTGCCCGTCGCGCTGTCGATCGTCGTCGTGCGCGACTCGAACGGCCCGACGGCGAGCGCGACGAGGTAGCTCGACATCGGCAGCGTCTCGCCGAACTCCACCCGCTCCCATCCCGGCGCCTCGCGGGTGCGCTTGACGATCGGCGTGTTGGAGATCGCGGCGTCGCCCTCGCGCACGATCGCGGTGAGCTGGAAGCGCGCCTTCAGCGCGGGCTCGTCGAAGCAGGGGAACGCGCGCCGGGCGTCGGTGGACTCGAATTGCGTCAGCGCGTAGAGCCGGCCGCCGGCGCGGGCGCGGTACAGGCCGCGCAGCTGGTCGTCGAGCTTGCCCGCGAACCGGAGCAGGATGTGCGCCTCGCCGGCGGGGAGCGGAGAGGGCACGGCGAGCGTCGCGGTCTCGGCCTTCTCGTCGAGGGTGACGCGCGCGGGCTGCGCTCGGCCGCCGGCGGTCACGGTGGCGTTTTCGAGGGCGAGCCCGAGGGAGTGGAGCACGACCCGATCCGTCGGGCGCGCGACGGCGACCTCGATGGTGGTCTCGCCGCGAAAGGTGCCGGCGGCGAGGTCGGGGCGGAGGAGGATCGACTGCCGGCGCGGGGAGACGCCGTCGGGGAGCCGAGCGTCGGCGCGCGGGGAGAGGAGGACAACGAGAGCGGCGGCAAGAGTGGCGAAATGGATACGCACGGGACGCCGATACTAGACGAGGGACGCGTCCTTTGTTTCTTCGCAATGTGTCCCCCGCCAACCAATCGACCCAATCACCCGCGAAGAAACGAAGGACCGTCCCCCCAGCGTGCGGAAGACGTCCGAAGACGTCCGCGTGGAAGACGTCCGAGACTCCCGTTCACCCGGCGACCCGCTCCGCGAACTCCCGCAATCGCACGAACCACTCCAGCTTGCTCTTCCACCCCGGGAACTGCTGGTTGATGCCGCTCGGGTTGGGCAGCGCGAACACCCGCGCGCCGCCGATGCGCTGCTCCTTTTCGCCCGGCCCTCCGCTCGACGGGAGCGCGAAGAAATCCTGGTAGAGCAACAGGCCGGCGAAGGCCACGACCTTCGGCTCGAGTTCGAGGATCGACTCGCGCAGCGTCCTTCGGCCCTCGGCGATCTCGCCCCTCGTCAATTCGGCCGCGGTCCTCGTCGGGCGATGGCACATGTTGACGATGCCGAGCTCGAACTCGGGCAGCCGCACGTCCTCCTCCGGGGTGAGGAGCACGGGCGTGATCCCCGACGCGTGCAGCAGGCGCCAGAAGGGGTTGCCCCTGCCGCCGAAGTGGTGGCCGATCTCGCCCGAGCGCAGTCCCGGGTTCACGCCGATGAAGAGGATCCGCGCGCCCGGTCGCGTGCAGTCGGGGAGCGGTGGCATCGCGCGCTCGGATCAGAAGGCGCGGCTCTGGCCGCCGTCGACCGGGATGCAGGCGCCCGTCACCCAGCGCGCGCGCGGCGAGGCGAGGAACACCACCACGTCGGCGATCTCCTCGGGGGCGCCGAAGCGTCCCGACGGGATCTCGCGCGCCACGAAGGCGGCGATGCCGTCGGGGTCGGCCTTGCGCCGCCGATCCCAACCGCCGCCCGGGAACAGCACCGACCCCGGCGCGACGGTGTTGACGCGGATGCCGTCCCTGGCGAGGTCGCGCGCCATCGCCTTGCCGAGGCTGATCTCGGCCGCCTTGGCGACGTTGTAGCTGGCGCCGCCGCCCGCCTCGCGCCCCCAGATCGACGCGATGTGGACGACCGCGCCGCCGCCGCGCTGCCGCATCGACGGCACCACCGCGCGCGAGAGGCGGAACGCCGGCCACAGGTTGCGCTCGAGGACGGCCTGGAGGTCGGCCTCATCCACGTCGTCGAAGCTGCGCGCGCCCGAGCCGCCGAGGTTGTTGACGAGCACGTCGATGCCGTCGAAGGCGCTCGTCGCCGCCGCGACCGCCCGCTCGACGCCGGCGGCGGTGGTGAGGTCGCAGGCGACGCCGATCGCCGAGTCGTTCCCCCCGTGCGCCCGGGCCAGGGCGATCGCGCTGTCGAGGTCGGGGCCGCCGCGCGACGTGAGCACGACGCGCGCGCCCTCGGCCGCGAAGCCGAGCGCGATCCCGCGACCGATGCCGCGGCTCGAGCCGCTCACGAGCGCCACCTTCCCTGCCAGGCCGAGGTCCATGCCGGTAGTTCTACACCGCGCGGGGCTTTCCATCGCCGCGCGCCTGAAAGATGATGCCGCCATGTCGCCCCGCCTCCTCGCCCTCGCGCTCGCCTGCCTGGCGGGCTGCGCGCCGCGCGACGACGGCTTCTCGGTGGACCTCACGGTCGTCGCCGACGACACGCTCTCCGCCGACGTGGTGGCCGGGCTGCGCAGCCTCGACGTGGCGGTCACCGGCGCCGAGCAGGCGCACGCATCGATCGCGCTCGGGCACCCGTTCGCCGACGGGCGGCAGGAGCGCGTGATCTACCGCCCCGGTGTCGGCGACGGCACGCTCGTGTTCGTGGTGACCGCGCTCGGCGCGGGCGCTGCGCCGGTGGCCGCGGTCGCCGCCGGCGTGACGCTCCACCCCGGGGCGACGGTGGCGGCGACGGTGACGATCTCGGCGCTCGCGCCGCCGGCGGGCGATCTCGCCGCGGCCGGAGATGCGGCCGGCGACCTCGCGCTCGCCGACGGTGGCGCGCTCGATCTCGCGCGCGACGCCGACGGCGGCGCCGACCTCGAGGGGGCCGATCTCCTCGCGTCCGACGCCGCGGCGCGCGACCTGACGGCGCCCGACCTGGCCGCCGGTCCCGATCTCGCCGCCGGCCCCGATCTCGCCCGCGTCGCGCCCGCCGATCTCGCCACGCGCGACATGCGCGTCGACGCCGGCGTCGGCGATCTCGCCGTCCCCGACCTCGGCTCGCTCGACCTCGGCGGCCCGTGTCCGCCCGGATCCGACGGGACCGTGTGCGGGCTCGGCCCCACCCCCTGCGAGCGGCGCGTGTGCGCCGGCGGCTCGTGCTCCAGGCTGGTCGTGCTCGCCGACAACGTTACCTACGACGGGGTCTACGAGCACCGCTGCTGCGGCGGCGCGGTGGTCGACATCTCGCACGACTCCGCCAACTGCGGCGGCTGCTTCATCGCCTGCCGCGACGGCAACCGCTGCGTCCAGGCCGGCGTCGATCCGCACGCCTATTATTGCGAGTGCAAGGGGCCCGCGCAGTGCTGGTCGGGCTGCTGCAGCAACTCGTTCCCGAACTCGCGGAACGTTTGCGCCGCGAGCAACTGCGTCGACTCGTCGTGCATCGCCTGCCCGAACGGCGAGGTCTGCATCGCCAGCGGCGCGCAGGCCAATTTCTGCGAGTACTGATCGAGGCGCCGAGCGGTCGCCGGGCGTCTTGCTCGGGCGCGAGGTTTCGTGCGATCGTCCCCCTGCACAGTGGAGGTGCTC
Source organism: Myxococcales bacterium (assembly GCA_021784515.1). Lineage (GTDB taxonomy): Bacteria > Myxococcota_A > Polyangia > Palsa-1104 > SHYY01 > SHYY01. Next base: position 5,113 of record JAJXSP010000231.1, read on the forward strand.
ATGCAACGGCGTCTCGGCCCCCTCGCCTTCATCGTTCTCGCGGCGTGCGGCCCCACCTCGCCCATCGCCAAGGGGCCGTCGCAAGCCGTGGCCTGCGCCGCGGCCCACGACATGAACAAGGATTGTGACGGCGACGGCTTCACCCCCGCGCAGGGCGACTGCGACGACAGCGATCCGACCGTCTACCCCGGCGCCCCCGAGCTGTGCGACGGCAAGGACCACAACTGCAACGGCATTCGCGACGACATCTGCGACGACGACCACGATGGCTACGCGATCCTGCCGGGCGGCAACTTCCCGGGCGGCGACTGCAACGACAACGAGCCCTTGGTCAACCCCGGCGCGTTCGAGGCGCCGATGAACATGATCGACGACGACTGCGACGGGAACATCGACAACGCCTACCCGGCGTGCGCCATCGCGGGCACAACGCCGACCGACTTCGCGGCCTCGATCGACCTTTGCAACTGGAACGACCCGGCCGCGGTCAAGGCCGGGCGCGGCCAGTGGATCGCGGACGCGGCGATCAACGCCGACTCCGATCCGGCGAGCCGCGGCATCCGCGACCACTACGGCATGTACGTGCCGCGCCTCGATCCGAAGGCGGCCGCCAACACCGGCGCCGGCTCCTTCGTGCTCTTCTCGACGGGCATCGCCGCCGACGAGAAGGACCCGAACTGGGTCATCCAGCTGCCCGGCACCGCGTTCCACAACGATGACCCGAACCCGTTCCCGCAGAACTCGAAGAACGCCTGCTACTCGGGGCCGGACGAGCTGAACGTGCACGACTACATCGAGTTCAAGCTGACGCTCCACGTGCCGACGAACGCGAAGTCGTTCTCCTTCGACTTCAACTTCTTCTCGGCGGAGTACCCGGAGTTCGTCGGCTCGCAGTACAACGACAAGTTCCTCGTGCTCCTCGACTCGCAGGCGTTCGGCCAAGGGAACATCTCGTTCGATCCGAACCAGAACCCGATCAACGTGAATTCGGCCTTCTTCCAGGTCTGCGACTCGGCGCAGGTGTGCATGGGGATGATGCAGAACACCTGCAGCCAGAACGCGAACGAGCTGGACGGCACGGGCTACGAGATGACCGCGCCGCCGCCGCACGACACCCACCGCGTCGGCGGCGCGACGGGCTGGCTCACGACGACGTCGCCCGTGAAGCCGGGCGAGACCGCCACGCTGCGCTTCATCCTCTTCGACGAGGGCGACCACCTGTTCGACTCGGCGGTCCTCATCGACAACTTCCGGTGGCACCTCAATCCGGCGAAGGCCGTGACCGTACCGAGCTGATTTCCCCCTCGGCGCGCGAGCGGCGCGCGCTCACTTCTTCTCGACGACCACCCCACACGCGATGCGATCCCCGGCGGCGCCGGCGGGGTCGCTCACGTGGTCGTCCTCCTTCGCGTGGATCACCAGCGACGTGCCGTCGGCGTCGAGGAGGCCGTTCTTCGCGTCCTTCCTGAGCGTGGCCTCGCCGGCGAGGAGCTGGAGCCTCGCCTTGCCGTCGGGGCCGACGACGACATTGGGCAGATCGCCCTCGTGCTTGCCCTCGGCGCTCTTGATCCCGTGCTTGTGGTGGCCGGGGTTGAGGTGGCCGCCGGCGCTGGTGAACGGCCCCTTGGCCCCGGGCGCGGGATCGCACTTGCCGAACTCGTGGATGTGCAGCGCGTGGATCCCCGGGGGCAGCGCCATCAGGTCGAGGGTGATCAGCACGCCATGCGGCGTCTCCTCGAGCGTCGCGGCGCCGACCTTCTCGCCCTTCGTGTTCTTGAGCTCGGCGGTGGCGGTCTCGGCGAGGGCGGGGGCGGTGGCGGCAGCGAGGAAAAGAAATACGATCGCGGTTCGCATCATGCGCGGGCTCCTGGTTTGGATGTGGAGGTCCGCGAGGTGAGATGCGCGGCGACGGGGGAGGTGTCGCCCGGGGGAGCGATCAGCGGGTGATGATCGAGACGCCCTTCTCGGTGAGGACCCAGATGCGGCCCTGGCGATCGGCGAGGAGGTCGATTACGCGGTTGTCGAGCAGGCCGCGCTTCGAGTCGATCGCCTCCACGCCGGTCGAGCGGACCGCGATCACGCCGCCGGAGTGGCCGACGAAGATCGTGCCGAGGCGGTCCCTGGCGAGCGAGTTGGCGCGCACGTGGAGCGGGTCGCCCTCGGGCGGGAACTGCCAGCGCACGCCGTCGAACTTCGCCACGCCGTGCGCGGTGGCTGCCCACACCTTGCCGTCGCGGCCCTCGAGCATCCCGTGCACGATCTCGCGCTCCAGGCCCTCGTTCTCGCCGTAGGTGACGACCTTGTCGCCGCTGACGTGGATCGCGCCGGCGCGGGTGCCGAACCACTCCTCGTTGGCGCTCGGGAACCAGCCGCTCTCGACGTCGTTCGGCAGGGGGCGCGAGCGCTCGCCCAGGCCGCCGCCCTTGCGATGGTAGGTGACGGTGAAGTGATCGAGGTCGACCTCGGCGGCGCCGTAGTCCTCCTGGTCGCCGTTCTTGTCCACGTAGCGCAGCCCCATCCACAGCTTCCCCGTCGGGGCGTAGCGGGCGAAGCTGACCGCCGGCACGCCCGTCGGCACCTCGACCTGGGTCATGCCGCTCGGCGACCACGTGCCCTCCGTCGTGGCGGCAGAGATGCGCAGGAAGCGGTCGCCGGCTCCGGCGTGGATCGCCATGACGGCGCCCTTCGGGTGGCTCACGACGGCGAGGATCTTCGCGCCCTGCTCGGGATCGATGTTCGCGGGCGCGAGCGACTGCCCGTCCCAGTGCCACGCCTTCGTCGTGCCGGTCGCGATCCAGCAGCTGGCGGGCTCGTCGCAGGCGACGGTGAGGCGCTCGGCGTCGGCGGCGAGATCGTAGGTGGCGAACGGCGTGATGCCCGCTTGCTCGACCTTCGCCGCGCCGAGGAAGCGCGTGCCCACGACGAGCGTCGCCCCGTCGGAGCCGACGGTGGCCACGCCCTCCGGGAGCGTCGGGCCCCACTTCGAGAGCACCCACGCGGGCGGGGGATCGTCGTACTTCGGGACGGGCGGCGCGGCGGGCGCGGGCGGTGCGGCCGGTGCGGCCGGCGGAGGCGTCTTGCCGTCGGCGGTCGCGGCCGTCTTGCCGTCGGCGGTCGTAGCCGCTTTGCCGTCGCCCTTCGCCGCGGTCGCGGCCGCCTTGCCGCCGCCCTTCGCGGCCCGCGCGGCGCTCTTCGTCGCGGCCGGCGCGGGCGGCGGGGGAGGTGGCGCCATCGCCGCCGAGAGCGCGGTGTCGGTCGAGGTCGGGCCCGGCAGGTCGCGGCGCGCCGGTCCCGACGGGGCGGGCTTCAGGAAACGGGGATCGACCGGCGTGACGCGGATGGCGCTCGCGGGCAGGCTGTCCGTTGGAGCGAGGCGCTGGAGGTCGTACATCTGCGCGCCCGCGCCGATGAACGCGTGATCGCCCACGCGCCGGATCCACTCCAGCGCCACCTTCGGCGGCATATCGATCTTGTACGAGTAGAAGCGCACGCCGTCGAAGAAGGCGACGCGCTCGCCGCCCGGGCCGTCGCCGACGGCCATCACGCCGCTCGGTGTCGCGGCCAGCCCGCGCACCGTCTCCGTCTCGCAGCCCTGGTCGGTGGCGTAGACCTCGACCTGCTCGCCGGCGACGTGGACCACGCCCTTGCCCTTCGTGCCGACCCACAGGTCGCGCCCATAGGTGGCCATCGCCGTGATGGCGGTGTCGCCGAGCATGCGGCCCCAGGCGCCCTTCTGGAGCTTGGCCAGCCCCTCGGGCCCGCCGACGAAGAGGCCGTCGTCGGCGACCACCACGCCGGTCAACGGCGAGCCCACCGGCGCGGGCGGCGCCTTCGCCCAGCCCTTCTTCTCCTCGTGGGCCACGCCCGCGGGCGTGACGACCCACAGCGCGCCCTTGCCGTCGACGGCGACGCCGAGGATGCGATCGGCGGGCAGCCCGTCGGCGACGCCGAGGCGCTTCATGGTGCCCTTCTTCATGTCCCATCGCTGCAGGCCGTCGTTGGTGGCGACCCACAGCGTATTGCCGACGGGCAGCACCGCATTCGACGCCGACGTCTCGGAGAGCGTCTGGACGAGGAGCGGCTTCAGCGACTCGGGATCGGGCGCTGCCTGTTTCCGGCCGAACAGGCCGTTCAGGAACGCGCAGCCGCCGAGCGTGGGCGCGGCGAGCGCGAGGGCGCCGGCCCCGACGAGGACTCGAACGATCGAGGTGGTAGGTCGCATGGGGCGCATCGTATCGGGCGAGCGGCGGCGGGTGTCAAGCGCGCGTATAGTTTCCCGCCCATGGGTCCGCCGCGCCGCCTGGGCTTCGTCGTCGCGCTCGTCGCGCTCGACGGCGGCGCC
>JAJXSP010000232.1 GCA_021784515.1 Myxococcales bacterium
TCCGATCTCGCGCCGCCTTGTCCGCGCCGGCGACGAGGAAGGTGACGTCGGCGGCGGCGTTGAGCACGATCGGCGTCAGCGTCACGCGCCATATCGGATGCGGCTGCGCGACGTGGCTCGGGACCACCCAACGTCGCGGCTCCTGGGCCGCCGCGCCGCCGGGGAAGAGCGATGCGGTGTGGCCATCCCTGCCCATCCCGAGCAGCACGAGGTCGAAGCTGCGCCGAGGCGCGCCCACCTCACCTCCGAAGTAGCTGCGGAGCAGCCGTTCGTACGCAAGAGCCGCCTCTGCCGGCTCGTCCTCGCCGCGGATGCGGTGCACGTGGCTCGACGGCAGCGGCGCGCGATCGAGCAGCGCCTCCCGCGCCATGCGGTAGTTCGACTCCGCGTGATCGGGCGGCACGCACCGCTCGTCGCCCCAGAAGACGTGCACGCGCCCCCACTCGATCCGCCCCGAAAGCGGCGGGGTGCCGAGCAGCTCATAGAGAGGCCGGGGCGTCGAGCCGCCGGAGAGCGCGAGAAGGAACCGCCCCCGGGCCGCGATCGCCTCTTGTGCCCGAGCCACGACGCGCTCCGCCTCGGCGCGCGTCATCGCACGATCGTCCGGAAACACCTCCACCTCTGGTCGCGGCTCACTGCTCACGGCAGCGGAGGGTAGGCTCCGAAAGCCGCTCGTCATCGGGCGCCGGCAAGCCATCGGGCCGGCGGCGTTCCGCTCAAGTCGGGACGCCTCGGCGGACCGGGGCGAATGCGGGAGCCCGCCGTCTACCCACCGATCGGGCGCGCCCGATGCACGAGCACGGGGCGAGGTGCAGCAGATGAGAAAGGCGAGTTCGTTCCCGGCGCTGCTGTTCGTCGTGATCGTAGCGGCCGGGTTGGCGCTGGCGTACGCACCGTACGCGCTGTACGGCTCCGTCATCGGCGGCCTCGTCGTCTTGGGCGCCGCGTTCGTGGTGGCGGCCATCGTGTCGAGCGCGATCAAGGTGGCCGCGCCCTGGGACCGGGCGGTCGTGTTGCGCCTGGGCCGGTTCCGCGTGCTCCGCGGTCCCGGCGTGTTCGGCATCATCCCCATCGTCGACACCATCCCGTACTGGATCGACACGCGCGTGATCACGACCTCGTTCAAGGCCGAGAAGACGCTGACCCGGGACACCGTCCCGGTCGACGTCGACGCCGTGTTGTTCTGGAAGGTGATCGATGCCGAGAAGGCGGCGATCGCGGTGGCCGATTACGTGAGCGCGATCAGCTGGGCGTCGCAGACTGCGCTCCGCGACATCATCGGCAAGACGCAGCTCGCCGACATGCTCGAAGGCCGCGACAAGATCTCGACCGAGCTGCAGCGCATCATCGACCAGCGCACCGAGCCCTGGGGCGTCAAGGTGGTTTCGGTGGAAGTCAGGGACGTGCTGATCCCGCCGGGGCTCGAGAACGCGATGTCGATGCAGGCGCAGGCGGAGCGCGAGCGGCAGGCCCGCGTGATCCTCGGCGACTCGGAGCGCCAGGTCGCCGAGAAGTTCGGCGAAGCGGCCAAGACCTATGAGCACGATCCGATCGCTTTGCACCTGCGCGCGATGAACATGCTCTACGAGGGTCTGAAGCAGAATGCGACGATCGTGCTCGTCCCGAGCAGCGCCCTCGAGACCATGCAGCTCGGCGGCCTCGCCGGAGTCACCGCCATAACGGCGGCGCTGAAGGCGTCGACTGGCAAGGAAGATGGGGCCGCCCTACCGGGCGCGACTCACTGATTGATTCGAAGTCTACACGAGGAGAAGCACTGATGGCGCCGCCGGTGTTGTCCGATGCCCTGGTCTTCTTCGGAGCGACCGGAGACCTCGCGCACAAGAAGGTCTTCCCTGCGCTGCAAGCGATGGTCAAGCGCGGCCGCCTGGACGTGCCGGTCATCGGAGTGGCCAAAGCGGGCTGGAACCTCGAGCAACTGCGAGCCCGCGCGCGCGACAGCCTGGAGCGCCACGGCGGCGTCGACACCGGGGCATTCGACAAGCTCTCGTCGCTGCTCCGCTACGTGGACGGTGATTACCAGGATCCGGCGACGTTCGAGCTTCTGCATCGGGAGCTGGGCCCGGCCAAGCGGCCGCTCCACTATCTCGCAATTCCCAGCAGTCTGTTCTCGGCGGTAGTAGAGCAGCTTTCCCGCTCCGGCTGCGTGAGAGCCGGCCGCGTCGTGGCGGAGAAGCCGCTCGGGCGCGATCTCGCCTCCGCGCGCGCTCTCAACGAAACCCTGCTCTCGGCTTTTCCAGAGCCCGCCATCTTCCGAATCGACCACTTCCTCGGCAAGGAGCCGGTGCAGAACCTGCTCTACTTCCGCTTCGCGAATTCATTCCTCGAGCCGCTTTGGAATCGCAACCACGTCGACAACGTGCAAATCACGATGGCCGAGCGCTTCGGCGTGCAGGGCCGCGGGAAGTTCTACGAGGAGGCGGGCGCCATCCGTGACGTCATCCAGAATCATCTGCTCCAGGTGACCGCCATTCTGGCGATGGACGCCCCGGTCAGCACCGACCTGGAGGCGATTCGGGATGAGAAGGTGCGTATCTTGAACGCCATCGCGCCGGTCAGTGCCAAGCACCTCGTTCGCGGTCAATTCCGGGGCTACCGCGATGAGCCGGGGGTCGCGCCCGCCTCGACAGTGGAGACGTTCGCGGCTGTCGACCTGCGCATCCACACCTGGCGCTGGGCCGGCGTGCCCTTCCTCATCCGCGCCGGCAAGTGCCTGCCGGTCACGGCGACCGAGGTGCTGGTGCAGCTCAAGCGCCCCCCGTGCGACGTCTTCGGGGAGGGCACCGGGTGCGCGGATACCCTGCGTTTCCGTCTCGGTCCCGAGGTGACGATCGCCATCGGCATGCGGGTGAAGGAGCCCGGCGAGAGGATGGTCGGCCGCGACAGCGAGCTCGTGGCGATCGAGGACCAGTCGGGCCAGATGCTCCCCTACGAGCGGCTCCTCGGCGATGCGATGCGGGGCGACGCCAGCCTGTTCGCGCGGCAGGACGCCATCGAAGCGCAATGGCGGATCGTCGAGCCCGCGCTCGGCAACGTGTCGCCGCTGCATCTGTACGAGCCCGGCAGTTGGGGCCCCAAGGAGGCCGAACGCCTGCTGCCCGCCTCTCATGGTGGCTGGCACAAACCACTCGACAGCAAGACGGCGCCATGACCTCGGACGAGCTTCATCGACCGTGGGTCAGCCGCTCCTCCTTGCTCACCGGGCGCTCCCCCTTTTCGACGGCGGTGCGGACGCCGTTGGGGCCGTGCTTGTAGTGCGTCCGCGGCGCGGGCGGTTCGGGCGTCTCTCCTCGCACCACCGCCATCCTCGCCGCCGCCTCACCGCCCGCTGCCTCGACTGGTTTCTCGTCGCCCGGCTTGCTCTCGTCGGCCATGCGCTCCCTCCTTGGTGGGTAGCCCCAGCGCTCTCTCTTCGGGCGCTACCATTCCACCGGGGAGGCGCCCGCGCAATCCCCCGGCGGTCGATGCCGGCCCGAGGCGATGTGCGGCAGGCGACGCGAACAGGAGGGCGCACTTGCGGAGCGCGGGAGCGGAGAGGGCAGCGCCTCCGCGCGAGCGCGCCCCCCCGCGCAGCGGCCAATCGGTGTTCAATCCTCAACACCGCCGGCGGTCAAATCACCGGGGTTCCGCGCGCGCTGCGAATTGTGCGGCCTCAGCAGTTTCATTGCCGGCACGACGATCTTATCGTTCGGCGCGAGCTTCGCCGCACAGGGGCTCTCCTCGGCATGTTCGAGTTGGCGCGACCGCACCCGCAGGAAGTGGATTTCGACCGGACCGACCTCGTCGACGTGACTGGCAGCCAGGAAGGGGACCGCTCGAGGTAGCGGCGCGCGCTACCGGGGTAGCCTCCGCAATGCAGCGGGAGCGGTGCCACGCTCCCGCGGGCTCGCGTCACACCGTCGCCGGTTCGCCCTTCTCGACGGCCACCTTGATGGTCGCGTGCGCCGGAACGGTCGGCAGTGGTCGCCTCTCCGTCGTCCAGCGTCGAAGGTCGGCCCCGGCGTCCGCTCGGCGAGCACGGACTGCCGGACCAAGAGCATCACGCCGGCGCCGCGGATGTTCTTCCTCTCGGCAGAGCCCTACACGATCGTGTCGAAGATCCTGACGTGAAACCCGCCGCTGGGGGGATCGCGCCAGATCTCCACATGGTGGACCGGCGCGCGATCGTAGGCGACGCCGATCACCGGTCGCGCCGTCTCGGCCCGCACATAGCCCGGTGACTCCCGGAGCAACTCCATTTGCGCCGTTCCGCCGCTCGAGGCGACGGGCGATCCGCCCGCGGGCTCGTGGATGATCCACCTGCCGGGTCGGCCCCAGCCAAGCGCCTCGCCGCTGAGCACCCGCGCGGTCTTCTGTGGATCGCGCACCAACTTGTCTTTGTCGTTTCTCTTGACCATCCACGTAGCATGCGCCGAAGGAGCCCACGTCAACGCCATCATGTGCCGCGCCACGGCTGCGCAGCATCATCAGCGTGCTACCAGCGGGATGCCTCAGCCGAGCCTCAGCCGACAGCGCCGCGCCGCCCCTCGCTGCCGTCGGCGATCACAGATCGCCGCGCCGATCAGCCCCTCGCTGGGCGGCCCCCTGCGCCCGTCGCACCGGCGGCGCGCTGGATGGGCCGTCGTGCCCCACATTTGCCCCAAATTGGTGGACATACCCCACCGTGCCCCAACGAAAAACCGCCCGAAATCTACGCGATTTCGGGCAGTTCGAGGAGCGACCCAAACGGAAACCAAACGCCCGTCGAGAAAACGCGCCTACGTGTTACACACTCCTTCGAGAACCTGTGTAACAGTCTGTTGACGGAACGCGCGAGGCAGCGCCAAGCGGCGGCGCCGAGTGGCCTCGGGCAGCGGGCGCGCTCCAACGGGGGCTAGAGGAACTGCCTGCGCAAATCCGAAAAGCGGCGCCGCACCTGACCTCGACCGCCCTCTATTCCTTGGACCAATCGTCGGAAGGGCCGGCAAAGCGGCCGTGAAGCGTGCCAGTGCGCCCGCGTGCAGGGCGAGCCACTACGGGCCGACGAGCGCGACGCGGCTTTTCGAGGGCGGTGATCAGTCCAATGCACCCGCCGCCACCGTCGAAGGCGATCAGTTTCCTCCGCCGGAGTCGACGCAGCCCGCTCTCGATCCGCTCGGGCCGCTCGGGCCGCACACGGGGCCGCGTGCCGCCCGGCTGCTTGGGTTGAGCCGCATGATAGCGAACCGTCAGCATGTCCACGCCGCCGCCGAATTGGCGAACGATCGACAGGAGGTGCCGCAGCTCTTCTTCGGACGCCTTCGTGCTCGCCATCGTAGGTGAATCCTAGCACTCCCGCACCTCGACGAAAGCGAGGGCGTCGACGCCCTCCGTCCCCCCGGATGATCGCAGTGAGCGGCAGCGGACCATCGACGGCAAGCGCCCGCCCGCCAAGCGCGGGCGGATGGTGGGCGGGTCGACCATCGCCGACACCACGAGGGCGCGCTCCTTGTGGCCGTGAGTCTCGGCGATCGTACCTTCGCTCCGCTCGCCTTCGACGGATTGCCCCGCCCGCCACCAAGGGCGATCGCGCTAGCCCGTCGGCGGGAGCATGTCGCGCGTGCTCCCGTCGAGGGCGAAGGCGATTCGCGCGAGCGTGGCGAGCGAGGGCGACGACTCGCCATTGAGGATGCGGGCGAGGTGACTGCGGCTGACGCCCGCGAAGTCGGACAACTTGTTCAGGCTCACGTGCCGCTGCGCGGCCAGCTCGCGGATGCGGGCGGCGACGTGACGGTGGAGCGCGTCCAACGGCACGAGGCCGACGGTAGAGGCTCCACTGGTTCCATCACTCCCATATATGGGAGCGGCCGTGCGCGTTCGTGCAATACTGCCGCACCATGCGGTCGGTTGGCGTGCGCTTGGGCAGCATCCTGTTCGTTCTCCTGGCGGCGGCGCCGGGCCTGGCGGTCGCCGATCCCCCTCCGCCCGACGCGGATCCCGACACGGAGATCGCGCGCCGCCACTTCGACCGGGGAACCGCGCTCTACGGCGAGGGGAAGTACGCCGAGGCAATCGCCGAGTTCGAGGCGGCGCGGAATGCGAAGCCGGTCCCCGCCCTCGACTACAACATCGGCCGCGCCTACGACCGCATGGAGCACCCGCGCGACGCGATCGAAGCCTACGAGCGGTATCTCACCCGCGCGCCCAACGCACCCGACGCCGCCGAGGTGCGCGCCCGCGTCTCCGCGCTCAAGGAACGCACGGCCGCGCCGGCCACTGCTGCGGCGCCCCCGCCCGTCGCAGCGACCGCGGCGCCTCCCCCTTTGCCGCCGCCCGCATACGATTCGCCGCCCCTGCTCAAGCGCCATCGCATCGCGACGTGGGCGGTGGGCGGCGCGGGCCTCGCGCTGCTCGCGGGATCACTCGCCGCGGGCCTCGTCGCGCACTCCCGGTACGGAACGCTCAACGGCGAGTGCGCTGCCGACGGCGCGTGCAACATGGCGACGGCGCCCGACGCGCAGAGCGCGATCGACTCCGGCCACGCCGCGGGGCTCGCCTCCGATGTGCTACTCGGCGTCGGGCTCGCGACCGTCGCCACCGCCGTCGTGCTGTTCTTCGTCGAGGGGCGCCACCCCGTCGAGCGGCATGCTTGGAGGCTGACGCCAGCGCCCGGGGGCGTCGCGTTCTCCTGGGGTGGACCGTGAGGCTCGCGCTGGCGATCGCGATCGCCTGCTGTGGCTGCGAAGCGATCGACGACGTTTCGCGCTTCCATGTCGTCGGGGCTGGCGACGCAGCCCTGGTCGACGCTGCGAACAGTGATCTCGCGAACGCAAGAGATCTAGCTCGGGCTCTGGACGACAGCGCGATGCAAGGCGACGCCCGGGGCACGGATAGTGGTGCCGACGGTGCCGACCTCAACTTCGCGGTCCCCGATCTGGCATTGCTTGACCTCGCCACGCCCGACCTCGCCATGCCCGACCTCGAGAGCCCCGACTTGGCAATGCCCGATCTCGCGCTGCCGGACTTCACCATGCAGCCCGATTTGGCGATCGGCTGCGACGGCGGCGGAGTTTCTTTCTCCCCCGCGGCGAACTACGCGACAGGAAATAGTCCGTATTCGGTTGCGCTGGGCGACCTAAACGGAGACGGGAAACCAGATCTGGTTGCCGTAAGTCGGAGCAGCGACAGCGTGAGCGTCCTGCTGAGCAGCAACGGGACCTTCGCCGTCGCGGTCAGCTTCCCTACCGGCCACCAGCCGCAGTCCGTTGCAGTCGGCGACCTCAATGGCGACGGCAAGCTCGACCTGGCCGTTGCGAACTATGGCGACGCCAACGTGAGTGTGCTGCTCGGAAGCGGTAACGGCACCTTCGCCGGCGCCATGAACTTCCCCGCCGGCACCAATCCCTACTCGATCGCGATCGGGGACCTCAACGGCGACGGCAAGCTCGATCTAGCCGTGGCGAACCAGAACAGCAACAACGTCAGCGTCCTGCTTGGAACCGGCAACGGGACGTTTGCCGCCGCCGTCAACTACGGTGTCGGAAACAGCACGGTCGCCGTTGCGCTCGGAGACCTGAACGGCGATGGCAAGCTCGATCTGGCCGTCGCGAATGCAAGCAGCAACACCGTGAGCGTGCTCCTTGGGGCTGGCAACGGCACCTTTGCGGCTGCCGTCAACTATCCGGTCGTAAACCCATTCTCGATCGCGATTGGGGACCTGAACGGTGATGGCAAACCTGACGTGGCGGTCGCCAAGCTCAACGGCAACAGCGTGAGCGTACTCCTCGGGGTCGGCAACGGCCTCTTCGGTGCCGCCGTGACCTATGCCGCCGGCGCGGGCCCGATCTCGGTCGCGATTGGCGACTTGAACGACGACGGCAGGCCCGACCTCGTGACCGCGGACAGCGGCAGCAACACGGTGAGCGCCCTCCTGGGGATTGGCAACGGTACGTTCGGTGTCGCCGTCGCATACGCCGCCGGCGCGTATCCGATCTCGGTAGCCGTTGGAGACCTCAACGGTGACGGCAAGCCCGACCTCGCCGTTGCGAACTATAACAGCGGGAATGCGAGCGTCCTCCTGAACGGTTGCGCGCGGGCCAAGAACCTCGCTTTCGCGGGAGCCGTGAACTACACGGTCGGGACGAACCCCGACACCACGATTGTCACCGGGGACTGGAACGGCGACGGGAAGGCGGACCTCGCGGTCGCGAATTCAGGGACCAACAACGTGAGCATTCTCCTCGGAAACGGCAATGGAACGTTTCAAGCTGCAGTCAACTACGCCACGGGTTCGTTTCCCGATGGCTCGGCGACCGGAGACTGGAATGGAGACGGCAAGGCGGATCTCGTCATCGCCAACGGCGGGAGCAACAATGTCAGCATTCTTCTCGGAAGCGGCAACGGCACCTTCGGGGCTCCAGTGAATTACTCTGTCGGCACCACGCCCCAATCCGTAGCCGCGAGCGACTGGAACGCGGACGGCAAGCTTGACATCGTTGTCGCCAACGCCGGTAGCAACAACATCAGCGTCCTTCTGGGCAACGGCAACGGGACGTTTCAGGCTGCCATGACCTTCGGAGCTGGCACGAAGCCCACCTGCGCAATCGCGGGCGACTGGAACGGAGACGGAAAGCCAGACATCGCCGTGGCGAATTACGGCAGCAACAACATCAGCATTCTGCTGGGCAATGGCAACGGAACATTCCAGGGCGCGGTGAACTACGCGGCTGGCAGCACGACAACTTCCGTGGTGTCTGGAGACTGGGACGGTGACGGAAAGCTCGACATCGCCGCAGCAAACGGAGCCAGCAACAACGTTAGCGTCTTCTTGGGCAACGGCAACGGAACGTTCCAGGGCGCGGTCGCATACAATGCGGGCACCAATCCAAACTGCGTGTCATCGGCAGACCTGAACGGCGATGGGAAGCTCGACCTCGTTGTCGCGAATACTGGGAACAACGTCAGCGTGCTCCTCGGACTCGGCAACGGCACGTTCGCCGCCGCGGTCAACTACTCGACGGGCATGGATGCCGCTTCGGTCGTGGCAGGAGATTGGAATGGTGACGGCGAGCTCGACCTAGCGGTTGCGAACTGGACTACCAACGACGTGAGCGTGCTGGTCAACACATCCAAGTGAGAGCGTGAGCGAAATCCGATCAACACCGAGGCTCATGACCCTACGGATCGCGGAACCGCTCCTAACCCAACTCCTAACCAGTACCCGCTTCTGAACGGGCTCACCATGAGCACTGCCGCCCTCAACAGTTCACAACTGCGCGGCAGTGCCCCCTTGGCGTGCGCGCGATTGCCAGGCTAGTTGCGCGGCTGCCGCCCGACGCTCCACACGGTGCGCGCGCGACCGTAGGTTGAGCCTGATTGCGCATTCCGCTCATCGTGATCACCCAGATCGCTCCATCGTGATCGCTCGGATCGGTCATCGTGATCGGAGCGCAGCGACGCTGGACTGTTCACT
>JAJXSP010000233.1 GCA_021784515.1 Myxococcales bacterium
GGTTGTACTGCTTCGCCCCTTCCACGAACAGCGCCCTGGCGCGCGCGGTCGGCTCGTCGTCCTTCGCCAGGGCCGCGCCCTGAAACAGGAGACAGGAGAGCACGATCAACGCCCCACCCCCGAGCATCCTCCGGGCTTTCATGCTGTCCCTCACTCCCTATCGCTGTTCCTCGAGGCGATCGGACGCGCCGCGCCGATCATGGCGGGGACGCTAGCACGGCGGGCGCCGAACGAGCGAGTGATCTTTCCAGGGCGGGCACCAGCGCCGGGGAGAGGGGGTATGGGACGGTATTACCCGGCCGTCGTCGGACGTCTCGAACGTCGCCACGCGCTGGGCTTGGGTCTCGAACGCCGCGAACGTCGCCACACGCTGGGGGGACGGTCTTGACTTTCACCGAGGGTGGGACGGTTGCAGGTGAGCGAAAGTCAAGGCCGTCCCTCGTCTGACTGCGGGAGGCGGCTTTGGCCTCGAACGTCGCGGACGTCACCACACGCTGGGGGGACCGCCCTGCCCCGAGATCTCTTTTTCCACCCACGCCGCGACGGCGCGCGCAGCAGGGGCCGCGCGGGCCGAGTTCCGCAGCACCCACAAAGGCCCTCTCTCCATGAACGGTCGTTGGCGAGGACTGTCTGAGGCCCGCGCGGCCCCTGCGGAGCGCGCAGCCACCGCCCTGCAACGCGAGATCTTTTTTTGCTCTCCCCACTGCCGGTCGTTGGCGAGGACTGTCCGAGGCCCGCGCGGCCCCTGCGGAGCGCGCAGCCACCGCCCCACGAGCCGGATCGTGGTCTGCCCCTTGTCCCGTCGCCCAGGCTGTGGTACGCAGCCCACGGCTTTCTTGCGGAGGTCCCCGTGAAGATCCATGAGTACCAGGGTAAGGAACTGCTCAAGCGATTTGGCGTGCCCGTGCCCAAGGGGCGCGCCGCGCTCTCGCTCGCCGAGGCCGACGAGGCCATTCAATGGCTGCAGAAGGAGACCGGCAATCCGGTCGGCGAGCCGAGCGGAGCGAGGCGAGGTGCCTCGGCGACGGCTTCGCCGGCGGCGGTGCCCGTTTCGATCGTGGTCAAGGCGCAGATCCACGCCGGCGGCCGCGGCAAGGGCGGCGGCGTGAAGGTTGCGAAGACCCTCGAGGAGGCCCGCGAGAAGGCCAAGGCCATCCTCGGAATGCAGCTGGTGACCCACCAGACCGGCCCCGAGGGAAAGAAGGTCAAGCGCCTGCTCATCGAGCAGGGCATGGACATCGCCCGCGAGCTGTACGTGGGCCTGGTGCTCGACCGCGTCTCGGGCCGCGTCACCGTGATGGCGTCGACGGAAGGCGGCATGGAGATCGAGGAGGTCGCCGCCAGGCACCCCGAAAAGATCATGAAGCAGATGATCGATCCCGCCGTCGGATTCCGCCCCTGGCAGGCGCGCGAGCTGGCATTCGGGCTCGGCCTCAAGGGCGATGAAGTCAGAAATGGCGTGAAGTTCCTCACCGCCCTCGTGGAGGCCTATCACCAGCTCGATTGCTCGCTCGCCGAGATCAATCCCCTCGTGGTGACCAAGCAGGGCGAGGTGATCGCCCTCGACGCGAAGATCAACTTCGACGACAACGCCCTGTATCGCCACCCCGAATTGGAGGAGATGCGCGATCTCGACGAGGAGGATCCCTCGGAGACCGAGGCGAAGAAATTCGACCTCTCGTTCATCCACCTCGACGGGACGATCGGCTGCATGGTCAATGGCGCCGGCCTCGCCATGGCGACGATGGACATCATCAAGCACTACGGCGGAATGCCGGCCAACTTCCTCGACGTGGGCGGCGGCGCGACGACGGAGAAGGTCACCGCGGCGTTCAAGATCATCACCAAGGACCCGCGGGTGAAGGGCATCTTCGTCAACATCTTCGGTGGAATCATGAAGTGCGACACCATCGCCAGCGGCGTCGTCGCCGCGGTGAAGGAGGTCGGGCTGAAGGTGCCGCTGGTGGTGCGGCTCGAGGGCACCAACGTCGAGCTGGGCAAGCAGATCCTGCGCGACTCGGGGCTCAACGTGGTAGCGGCGGCCGACATGGCCGACGGCGCCAAGAAGATCGTCGGGCTGGCGAACTAAGGGAGACGAATATGTCCATTCTCGTCGATGAAAACACCCGCCTGCTCGTCCAGGGCGCGACCGGAAAGACCGCGACGTTCCACACCCGCGGCGCGATCGAATACGGCACCAAGGTCGTCGGCGGCACCTCGCCCGGAAAGGGCGGCACCAAGCACGAGGGGCTCCCGATCTTCGACACCGTCGCGCAGGCCGTGGCCGCCACGTCCGCCAATGCCTCGGTGATCTACGTGCCGCCGCCCGGCGCCGCCGACGCCATCCTCGAGGCCGAGGCCGCCGGAATCCCCCTCATCGTGTGCATCACCGAGGGCATTCCCACCCTCGACATGGTGAGGGTGAAGCGCGTGCTCGAGAACTCGAAGTCGGTGCTGATCGGGCCGAACTGCCCGGGAATCATCTCCCCCGGAAAGTGCAAGATCGGAATCATGCCCGGCTACATCCACAAGCAGGGCAACGTCGGGCTGATTTCGCGCTCGGGGACGCTCACCTACGAGGGCGTCCACCAATTGACCCAGCTCGGGATTGGCCAGTCCACCTGCATCGGAATCGGCGGCGATCCCGTCAAGGGGATGGATTTCGTCGATTGCCTGACGCGCTTTGAGGCCGACCCCGACACCCAAGCCGTGCTGATGATGGGCGAGATCGGCGGCTCGTCGGAGGAGACCGCCGCTGCCTTCGTGAAGGCGAAGATGTCGAAGCCGGTGGCCGCCTTCATCGCCGGCCAGACCGCGCCGCCCGGCAAGCGCATGGGCCACGCCGGCGCGATCATCGCCGGGGGCAAGGGCACCGCCGCCGAGAAGATCGCCGCCCTCGAGGCCGCCGGAATCAAGGTGGCGCGCACGCCCGCCGAGATGGGCGCCACGCTCAAGTCCGTCCTGCGATAACGGGATATCGGGGCGGGGGCCCATCCCCCGCCCCGTCGCCTCGACCTCGTTTCAACCCTTCCATTCGAATCCGAATCAGGAGAGAGCAATGGCGATTGAACGCACCTTCTCGATCATCAAGCCCGACGCCGTCGCCGCCGGCAACGCGGGGCACGTCCTGCAGCTGCTCATCGACGGCGGCCTCCGCCCCGTGGCAATGCGGATGATGCACCTCACCACCGCGCAGGCCGAGGGCTTCTATGCCGTGCACCGCGAGCGCCCCTTCTTCAAGGACCTGGTCAAGTTCATGACCTCGGGGCCGGTCATCGTTCAGGTCCTCGAGGGCGAGAACGCCATCGCGAAGAACCGCGAACTGATGGGCGCCACCGATTCGCGCAAGGCGGCGGCGGGCACCATCCGCCAGAAGTACGGCACGGACATCGAGCGCAACGCCGCCCACGGCTCCGACGCGCCCGACACGGCGAAGTACGAGATCGGCTTCTTCTTCAGCGGCAGCGAGCTGGCCACTCTCGGCTGATTTCCCCCCTCCCCTCCTCCGCCATTTTCGCATCACCTCATTGGCAGTAGCAGTCGTTCTCCTGGAACGTGCAGATCATTCCGCTCCCCGGATCGGCCGTGGACTGGGGCGGAACCATCGCGCACGGGACGGAGCCAAAGCCGATCAACGAGCCGTCGGGGCACTGGTAGCGCGGCCCGGCGCCGATCGGATCGGGGTCGCAGGTGAGGTTGCCGCACAGGTCGGCGCAGCTCCGCGGCGTCTTGGAGTTGGCGAGGCAGTGGAAGGTGCTCGGGTCGTGACTGCCATTGGGGCCGCCTTCGCAGCTCCCCGAGCCGATCGCCTCGCAGTCCCGCGCGCAGGAGCCGCAGTGGCTGGCGTCGAGCATCGCCACGCACTGGCCATTGCACGAGATCTTCGACGGGTCCGCACAGGATGGATTGCCGCCGCCGCAGGTCGTGCCCGGCGGCACGCGGACGCCGCAGGCGCCGCAATTGTTCGGATCGGTCTCGAGGTCGACGCAGGTCGAGCCGCATTTCGTGGCCCCGGCGGAGCAGGCCACTTTGCCATTCATGCAGTGCCCGAGCGCCCCCGCGACGACGCCGCACGCGCCGCAATTGTTCGGATCGCTGCTCACGTCGATGCAGTCGTTCCCGCACGGCGTGCACAGCTGGGGCATGAGCGTGGCGTCGGCGGTCGCCCCCTTGGGGATCTCGTAGTGCAGGCCGCTGGCGATCGCGTCGCTCGGCAGCGAGAAGACGAGCGTGCACTGCGTCGTCTGCCCCATCGAGACGGCGGCGTTCTGCGGGCATCCGCCGCTCGCCTGCGCGGTCTCGGGGGCGCCGAGGAACTCGAGGCCGCTCTTCGTCTCGAGCGAAAAGAGGACGATCAGGAGGGGCGCCGGATCGTTCGTATTGTTGGTGAGGCTGATCGCGACGCTCCAGTAGCGCGACCCCTTCTGCGCCGGCAGCGTCTGCCCGGCCACCTCGATGGATCCGGACTGCACGGCCTTCGACACGGTGAGGCCGATGCCGGTCGGCGGCGGCCCGTAGCCTCCCGAATAGCCGCCGCTGCCCGAGCAGGAGAGCGAGAGCGTGAGCGCGAGGAGCGAAAGTCGGACAGCGTGCGGTCTCTTCATGGGCCTTCTCCGGAGCGTCGGCTCGACGGGCGGGTTCGTTTTTTCCGCATCGTAGTGGCCCGGCGTCCGGGGCGTCAACGACGGCGGATGGTAGAATCCGCCCGTGGATCTGAAGAACCTCACCCGCGCCGACACCGTCGAGGCGATGACCGCGCTCGGCGTGGAGCGCTACCGCGGCGACCAGGTCTTCCGCTGGGTTCACGCCCGCGGCGCCGATGACTTCGCGGCGATGACCGACCTTGGAAAGGCGCTCCGCGAAACGCTGGCCGCGACGGCCACGATCGAGCGCCTCACCGTCGACACGATCCAGCTGGCCCACGACGGCACCCGAAAGCTACGCCTCCGGACAAAGGACGGCCGCTTCATCGAAAGCGTCCTGATCCCGGACGGAGAAGCCGCCTCCGACGACGAGGACGACTCCGAGCTCCTCGACCCACAATCGCCCTCAATCGCAAACCACCAACCCCAAGGCCCTTCCCCTCGCAGCGGAGGGGCAATTGGCTCCAATCGCGAAACCGGGAACGAAAACGAGGAATCGCCACTCGCCCCGCGAAGAAGGAAACTGACGCTCTGCATCTCCTCGCAGATCGGCTGCGCCCTCGACTGCCGCTTCTGCGCGACGGCGACGTTGGGCTTCGCCCGCAACCTCGAGGCCGGCGAGATCGTGGACCAGGTCTACCGCGCCCGCGCGCTCCTCGACGGGCTGCCCGCCGACGACCCGACGCGCCTCGCGGGCTCCGCGCGGATCACCAACCTCGTCTACATGGGAATGGGCGAGCCGCTCCACAACCTCGCCAACGTGGTGCGCTCGATCGAGATCCTCACCGACTCGATGGGGATGGACCTCTCGCCGCGGCGAATCACCGTCAGCACGGCGGGGCTCGTGCCGGCGATCCGAAAGTTCGGGGAGGCCAAGGTGCGCGCCAACCTGGCGGTGTCGCTCAACGCCACCACCGACGCCGTGCGCGACGAGATCATGCCGATCAATCGCAAGTGGAAGATCGCCGAGCTGCTCGCGGCGGTGCGCGCCTTCCCGCTCGCGCGACGGCAGCGCGTCACCTTCGAGTACGTGCTCCTCGACGGCGTGAACGACTCGCTCGAGGACGCGCGGCGCCTGCCCGGGCTGCTCCACGGGATCCCCACGAAGGTGAACCTGATCCCGTGGAACCCCCACCCCGCCGCAGCCCCCCAAAACGACGGAAGGGGGGCAAGCCCCCCTCTCTACGGCCGCCCGAGCGAGCGCGCCGTCGCCCGCTTCCAGGAGGAGCTCAAGGAGCGCGGCCTCGCGGTGTACGTGCGCCGCCCGCGCGGCGACGACATCGACGCGGCGTGCGGCCAGCTCGCGGCGCGCGGGGGTGAGCGCCCGGTGACTTTGCGCACCTGATCGCCGGCCGCGCGCGCGGTCTCTTGACAATCGCCCGGTTCTTGGTTCTCCGACGGGAAAATCGGCCGCTGGCGCTGGCCCGCTTGCACGCGCGTGCTACGATCGGCGCCGATGGCAAACGACCTCTCCGAGCCCACGCAGCCCCCCCAACCGTCGGCCGCCACCGCGCCGTCGGCCGCCACACCGCCGTCGGCCGCCTCCCCGGTCCCGACGCTCCCGCCTTCGGAGGCAACCCGCTTCGGCGGGCTCTGCGGCGGGAGCCTCCCGATGCGCGAGCTGTACGCCGTGCTGGAGCGCGTCGCGCGCAGCGACGTGGCGGTCCTCATCGAAGGCGAAACGGGCACCGGCAAGGAGCTGGTGGCCGAGGCGATCCGTGGCGCCGGTTCGCGCGCCGCGCGCCCGTTCGTGATCTGCGACCTCGCCGGGGTGGCGCGCAGCCTGATCGAGTCGGAGCTGTTCGGGCACGTGCGCGGCGCCTACACCGGCGCCGACCGCGAGCGCGAGGGCGCCTTCGCGCAGGCCAACGGCGGCACCATCTTCATCGACGAGATCGCCGAGCTGGAGCTGTCGGCCCAGCCTCGCCTGCTCCGCGCGCTCGAGCGGCGGCAGGTCAAGCCCGTCGGTGGCTCCAGCTACCGCGAGGTGGACGTGCGCGTGATCGCCGCCACCAACCGCGACCTGGCGGGAGAGGTGGCCGGAGGCCGCTTCCGCGGCGACCTCTACCATCGCCTCGCCGTGGTGCGCGTGCGCATCCCGCCGCTGCGCGAGCGCCGCGACGACATCCCGGTCCTCGCCGCCGAGCTGCTCGCCGACACCGGGGTGGAGGTGGCGCCCGACGCGATGGCCCGGCTGTGCGAGTACCGCTGGCCGGGCAACGTGCGCGAGCTGAAGAACGTGATCGAGCGCGGTCGCTCGCTCCTGCCGGCGGGCGACCACCGGATCACGCTCGAGCTGCTCGGGCTGCCGGCCACCGACGACGTGCCGCTGCCGCGCGCCCCGGGCCGCTTCCGCGAGGAGAAGGAGCGGATGATCGACGCCTGGGAGCAGGCCTACGTGACGCGCCTGATCGAGCGCGCCGACGGCAACGTCTCGCGCGCCGCCCGCGACGGCGGCCTCGACCGCGTCTACCTGCACCGCCTGATGAAGAAGCACAACATCGATCACCGCGCGGCGCGGGCGCGCCGCTGGAGCGGCACCGGGACCGACGGCGAGGGCTGACCGTCCCGGTCCCGCTCCCGTTCCGTCGATCGCCATCGGCTCGCGGTTGCCGATGCACGTCGCGCCGGGTACAACCTCCCGACCCGCCATGGGCGACCGCACCGGCACCGATCTCGAACGCCTGAACGGCTACCTCGCGCGCTTCGCGCAGCTGGTCGGTGCGCCAATCGCGCCGCTCGACGGCGAAGGCTTCACGCAGGTGCAACGCGGCTCGGCGACGATCGGCATCAACGTGCTCGTCGACAAGGGCTTCGTGCTCCTGCTGTCGCCGATGATGGACCCGCCCACGCGCAACCAGGCGGAGCTGTACCGCGCCCTCCTCGAGCTCAACTACCTGCGCACCGAGGATGCCGCGTTTGCCATCGACCGCGAAACCGGTCGCGTCTACCTGCGCGCGCTGCGCTCGCTCGACCTCCTCGACTTCGACCAGTTCTGCGAGCTGCTGGACACCGTGGCTCGGGTCGCCGACGAGTGGGACGACAAGCTGCGCGCCCAATTCGGGGGAGCATGATCCCGTACTTCGATCCCGTCGTCGTTCACCTCGGCCCGATCCCCATCCACCTCTTCGGCGTGCTGGTGGCCACCGGCATCCTCTTCGGCGTGCGACAGTGCGTTCGGCGAGGCGAGCAGCTCGGCTTCGCCCCCGAGGTCACCTCCTCGATGACGACGTGGGGGATCCTGCTCGGCTTCGTGGTCGCGCACCTCTTCGACGTCGTCACCTACCAGCCCGGGACGCTCCTCGAGGGGTCGTGGTGGCAGGCGCTCCGCCACCTGATCAACCCGGCGGAGGGCATCTCGTCGTTCGGCGGCTTCCTCGGGGCGCTGGTCGGCATCGTGGTGTGGACGCGGCGACGGCGGCTCCCGCTGCTGCCCCAGTTGGACATCGCCATGTACGGCCTCGCGACGGGCTGGTTCTTCGGCCGCCTCGGCTGCTTCTCGGCCCACGATCATCCCGGGCTGCCGACGCACTTCTTCCTCGGCGTGGACTACGGCGCGCACTACCCGGGCGGAGTGCGCCACGACCTCGGACTCTACGAGGCGATCTACACCTTCTTCCTCGTGGTCGCATTCCGCCTCCTCGCGCGGCGGCCGCGGCGCGCCGGCTTCTACCTCGTCATCGCCGCGCTCACCTACGCGCCGGTGCGCTTCTCGCTCGACTTCCTGCGCGTCGCCGACGAGCGGTATTTCGGCCTTACGCCCGCGCAGTTCGGATCGCTGGCGATGTTCCTGGCCGGCCTGGTGCTCATGTGGCGCCTCGCGCGCACGCGCGACGACGAGGCGGCCAAGACGCCCGGCTCGCTCGGCCAGCCGCCGGCCCCGTCCGAGCCGTCGCTGCCGAGTCCGATCGCTTGATCTCCCGGCGCGCGGTATAACTGCGCGCGGTGTCGGAGCACGAAGCGAAACCACGGGGCGGCGCCAACGCGGCGACGCGCCTGCACGACGGTGGGCCCCTGCCCCCGCCGGTTGCATTCGTCGAGGCGTTCGCGCGCGTCTTCCCCGTGCTGCGGCACATCCACGCCTCCTTCACGCGGCCCGGCCTCCTCGCCGCGGCGGTGCGCGACGGACAGCACCTCGAGAGTCACCTCTATCTCGATCTCGCCTCGGGCAGCGCCCACGCGCTCGTCGGGCGCCACCAGCGTTGCGATCTCTACCTCGCGCAGGATGGCGCGGTGTCGCTCCGCCACGCGCTGCTCCGTGCGACGCGCCTCGACGATCGCGACGTGCGCGTACGGCTCCTCGACCTGTGCTCAGGGGTCGGCTTTCACACCGAGGACGACGTGCCCTGCGAGTCGCTCGTCGCCGAGGGCCCGCTGTTCGTGCGCGTCGGACGCTACCAGCTGCTCCTCCTGCCGACCGGGCCGCTCGCGCCGACGCCGTGGGGCGAGACGGCCGAGGAGACGGGGGAGGCATTCCCGGAGCGCGTCGTCCTCGATCGGCACATCCCCGAGAAGCTGCCGCGGGTCCACGACGCGGCCGTGCCGCCCGCGCCCGGCCGCGGCTCGCGGATCACCACGCTGCTGCCGGCGGTGCGCCCGCTTCGCGCCGCGCGCCTCGAGCCCGGCCGCGGCGTCGTCGTCGGGATGCTGCTCCTGCGCTCGGCGACCGGCCAGGTGACGCACCTCGTGACCGACGAGGATCTGGAGCGCGGCGTGCTGGTGGGTCGCTACGAGCGCTGCCA
>JAJXSP010000234.1 GCA_021784515.1 Myxococcales bacterium
CCGCCCAGGAGCGTGCCGCAGGAGAAGCAGGCGCGGATGCGCTTCGTTCCACCCGAGCCGCCGCCTCCGCCGCCGGTGCCGTTCGTGCCGCGCGCCGCGGCGGTGCCGACGCCGCCCGCCCAGAGTCCGTTCGCGAAGCCGCCGGATGCGTCGAGCGGCGCCGCGCCGGCCGCGCCGTTTCCGCCGTTGCCGCCCGCCTGGCCGGGGCTGCCGTCGCTGACGCCGTCGCCGTTGACGAGCGGGCAGGCGCTCGGGCAGTTCGAGTTGCCGCCGGTGCCTCCGCCGCCACCCGAGACCGGATCGCCCGCCGCGGTGCCGAATGCGCCCGTCGAGCCGCCGCAGTCGAAGGCCACGCCCCCCGACGCGGCGGTGGTGCCGCATTGCAGATCGACGCCTGCCGCGCCCGGCGCACCGTCGGCGCCGGTGCCCGCATGGACCTTGACGTGGCCGAGCTTGAGCGCCTGGCGGGTGGAGCTGGCCCACAGCGCAACGCTCGAGCGACCGTCCTGCGACGCGAGCGCCGCGCCCTGGATCGTCACGCCCTCGATCAGCGTCGGCTGGACCAGCCCGTCGGCGATGACGGTGCGCGGATCGTCCGACGTGATGACCACCTCGTTCTGCGTCCAGTCGCGCGCGCCGAAGTCCTGCGTCCAGCCGCCGAGGATGGTCAGTCCGTCCTTCAGCATCACCTGCGCCGAATAGGTGCCGCCCGCGACGACGATCGGGCAGGGCGCGCCCTGGCAGCGCAGCGCGTGGGCGATCGCGACCGGCAGCGAGCGCAGCGCCTCCTTCGGCGTGTTGCCGCTGTTGAAGTCGCTGCCCGCCGTCGTGACGTAGACGACGGGAGGGCAGAACTCGCCCTGCAGAGGGACGATGCAGGTGGGTGAGAGATCGGGCGCCGTCGCGAGGTCGGCGCCGGCGAGGTCGGCGTTGGCGCCGGCATCCGTCGAGGAGGCGGCGTCGATGGTCTCCTCGTCGGCCGTGCCGTCGCGCGCCCTGCCCGGGGTCGTGCTGGTGGCGCAGGCGGGCGCGCCGAGCGCGATGGCGAGCAGCAGGGCGATCCGATCGCTCCTTCGGTTCATGCGGCGGCGGCTCTCGTTCGTCGAAGGGCGCCCACACTACCCGAATCCGCGAGTCCGCGCGCGCCCTCGGAAACAAGCCGGACATGCAGTCGTCGTCGACGTTGCACTTCCGGCAGAGGCCGCAGCGCATGCAGGTCGGCCCGCCGCAGTCCACGTCGAATGTACGCCGCGGCCGTTCCGGCGGCGAGCGCTCGCCCGCGCGCGTTGACACTTCCGTGCCCCGACGGTATCACCGCGCGATGGCGCCGAAGCGAGAGCCCAATCCCGAGCTGGAATTCACCTCGATGAGCGGGATCCCGCTCAAGCCGGCCTACCGCCCGTCGGACGTCGCCGGCTCCTACGAGGAGAAGCTCGGCGACGCGGGGCAGTACCCCTACACGCGCGGGCCGCACGCGACGATGTACCGCGGCAAGCCGTGGACGATGCGCATGTTCGCCGGCTTCGGCACGCCCGAGGACACCAACCGCCGCTTCAAGTACCTCCTCGAGCACGGGCAGACCGGCCTCTCGACGGCGTTCGACATGCCGACCCTGATGGGCTACGACCCCGACTCGCCGCGCTCGCTCGGCGAGGTGGGGCGTGAGGGCGTCAGCGTCGCCTGCCTCGACGACATGCTGCGCCTCTTCGACGGCATCCCGCTTCGCGACGTCTCGACGTCGATGACGATCAACGCGCCGGCGATCTACCTGCTCGCCTGCTACGTCGCCGTCGCCGAGCGGCAGGGCACCACGCCCGACAAGCTCCGCGGCACGCTGCAGAACGACATGCTGAAGGAGTACATCGCGCAGAAGGAGTGGATCTCGCCGATCCGCCCCTCGATGCGGATCATCCGCGACATGCTCGTCTACTGCACGCGCGAGATGCCGCTGTGGAACACGATCTCGATCAGCGGCTACCACATCCGCGAGGCGGGGGCGACGGCGGTGCAGGAGCTGGCCTTCACGCTCGCCGACGGAATCGGCTACGTGCAGCTGGGGATCGAGGGCGGGCTCGCGGTCGACGACTTCGCGCCGCGGCTCTCCTACTTCTTCGACGTGCACAACGACTTCTTCGAAGAGGTGGCGAAGTTCCGCGCGGCGCGGCGGATGTGGTCGAAGATCATGCGCGAGCGGTTCGGGGCGAAGAACCCGCGCTCGTGGCTGCTCCGCACGCACGCGCAGACGGCGGGCGTGTCGCTGATGGCGCAGCAGCCGCTCAACAACGTCGTGCGCACGACGCTGCAGGCGCTCGCGGCGGTGCTCGGCGGCACGCAGTCGCTGCACACGAACTCGTTCGACGAAACCTACGCGCTGCCGACGGAGGACGCGGCGACGCTGGCGCTGCGCACGCAGCAGGTGATCGCCGAGGAGTCGGGCGTCACCGCGGTGGCCGACCCGCTCGGCGGCAGCTGGTTCGTCGAGCGGCTGACCGATCAGATGGAGCAGGCGGCCTTCGCGTACATCGACAAGATCGACGCGATGGGCGGCATCGTGCGCGCGGTGGAGGAGGGCTTCCCGCAGCGCGAGATCGCGAACTCGGCCTACCAGTTCCAGCGCCAGGTGGACGAGGGCACTCGCGGCATCGTCGGCGTGAACCGCTACGTCACCGACGAGAAGAAGGGGACGATCCCGACGCTGAAGATCGACCACGGGCCGGAGAAGGAGCAGCGCGAGCGGGTGGCGCGGGCGCGGGCTGCGCGCGACGCGGCGCGCGCGAAGGCGGCCATCGAGGCGGTGCGCCGGGCGGCCGCCGGCGACGAGAACCTCGTGCCGCCGGTGATCGAGGCGGTGCGCTCGCACGTCACGCTGGGCGAGGTGTGCGACGTGTTCCGCCAGGTCTTCGGTGAGCACCGCGACCCGGCGTACCTCTGATCAGCGCGGGTTCGCCGAGGCCGTCGCCGGCGCCCTGATTCCCGACCCCGACGCGGCGACCCCGTAGGGCGTCACCGAGTCGCCCTCCTTCGGCCCGAGGCGATCGGCGAGGTCGCCGAGCGCCTGCGCGGCGTCACGATCGGTCGCGGCCTGCCGGTCGCGGACGCGCTCCATCGATTGCAGCTTTTTCACCCCTTCGCGCGTCGAGCCGTCGACGGCGCGGAAGCGCACCGCCGCCAGCGCGCCCGCGCGCAGCCGCGCGACGATCCGGTGCAGCTGCGCCTGCGCGTCCGCGTCCAGCTCGGATGGGTGCACCGCGCGCAGGCCGCGCCGGTTTCCGAGGTAGAGCGCGCCGACGCGTCCGAAGGCGGCTCCGTCGGGCAGGTCCTGCAGCACCAGCAGCCGATCGTCGCGCAGCGGGAAGCCGCGCGAGTAGACCTCGAGGAGCAGCGCCCCCGCGTCCTCGCCCTCGCCGGGCGGCTTGCGGGCCACCGCGACGAGGTTGCCGAAGGGGAAGAAGGCCTGCGTCTCGCTCCCGACCACCGCGGCGAGCGCGTCGCGATCGCGCGCCGACAGGTCCGCCGCGGGATCGCCCACGCGCGGTGCCCGTCGGAGGTTCGCCATCAGGTCGCGCAGCTGGTCGACGCCGATGACGACGTTGAGCGCGGGGCCGCCCGCGTAGCCGGCGTGGTAGACGCCGACCAGCTCGTACTCGCCGGTGCGGCACGACACCGCGAGCACGGGCGAGCCCGAGTTGCCCGGCGAGAGGAGCGCGTCGACGACGAAGTCGTCGTGGTCCCAGTCGCGCGCGGTGTCGTGGTCCCACGCGTTGACCACCTTGCCCGCGTTGACCGCCTGGAAGGCGCCGAGCGGGAAGCCACGCGCGGCGACGGCGTTGCCCGCCCGCAGCGCGGCGCTGCGCCCGATCCGCCACGGGATGATCGTCAGCGGCGTGCGCGTCTTCAGGATCGCCACGTCGAGCGCCGGCTCCTCGACGACGCGCGTGAGCACCACGTCGTTCGCCTCGTAGGCGTCGTGCTCGTCGTCGACGATCCGCACCGACTCGGAGACCAGCTTGCAGCCGGCCGGCACGTCGTCGACCGGGTGCTCCTCGTCGGTGACGGCGGGCCACGAGGCGACGTGGGCGTTGGTGAGCACGAGCGTGTCGGCGCCCGAGCGGCGATACGCGAAGCCGGTGCCGTGGCCGACGACGCTCTTGCGCGCCCGTCGCACCGTGCCGTCGCTGGCGTAGGAGAGGCACTCGTAGGTGGCGGTCGTCCGGAGGCAGTACGAGTACTGCTTCATCGGGTCGCGCTCGAGGTCGCGGGCGTGCGAGCCGACGACGGCGAGGTCGTCGGCGTACTCGCCGCTGCACAGCGGCGCGCGCGCGGCGGGCGCGAGGAAGCGCGGCGCGCCCGGAGCAGCGAGCGCGATGGCCGGCAGCGCGGCGAGGAGGAGCGGCGAGCGGCGCGGGATCATGGTGCCTCCCTTGGGCCCGCGCCGTCGGTGACGCGGGGGATTTCCGTCGGAGCGGTCCTCCATCGAGTGTTGCACCCGGCGCGCCGGCGGCGACCGGGCCGCCGTGACTCCGGTCACCCGGGGGCCGAAGCGCTTGACCGCCGCCGGACGCCTTCTATCCTCGGGCGCATGTCGCAGCGTCGGGCGAGCCCGTCGAGGAGCGGCGTCGCGCTGGCGGCGCTCGTCGCGGCGTGCGCCTCCCCCGCGGGCGCCGACGAAGACCTCCACCCGCTGCGCTTCTCGCCGGAGGCGGACGCGCCGGTGCTGGCGGCGGCGGGCTTCGCGTGGCTCACGGGGAACCTCATGCAGTCGACGATCGTCGACGCGCCGACCTGCGCACCGTGCGTCGCCTCCAACATGAACGCCCTCGATCGCCCGGTGGCCGGGCGATGGGATCCCACCGCGGACAAGGTGTCGTGGGGGCTGCTCGGCGCGATGGTCGCCGCGCCGCTCCTCGCCGACGGGATCGACGTGCACCGATCGCGCGCCGGCGCGCGCAGCTTCGGCGACGACGCGGGGGTCTACCTCGAGGCGCTGGCGATCGACGGCGCGGCCAACGAGATCCTGAAGCTGGCGGTGCGCCGTCCGCGCCCGTTCACCTACGGCACCGCCGCCCCCGCCGACGCGCGCGCCTCGTCGGACGCGTACGTCTCCTTCTACTCGGAGCACACCTCGCTCGCCTTCACCGCCGCCGCCGCCTGGGCCACCACCTTCGCGCTGCGCCACGGCGATTCCCCGGGGGCCGTGACGCTGGTGGCCCTCTCCGCGTTCGCGCTCGCCGGCACGACGGCGGCGCTGCGCGTGGTGGCGGGCAAGCACTTCCCGACCGACGTCGGCGTCGGGGCGCTCGTCGGCAGCGCGGTGGGCGTCGCCACGCCGCTGCTGCACCGACGACGGACGCGCCTGCCCGCGATCACCGTGGCGCCGGTCGAGGGCGGCGCGGTGGCGTTCGTCACGTTCCGCCAGTAGAAGCGCGCTTCCCCCACGGAGAAGGCCGTTGCCTCGACGGGGGAGCGGCGCTTCTCGGGGCTGCCGCGGCGCGCCGGCGCGCGGGAAACGGTGCGGCGCTTGCGGTCGACTCATGCATGCATCGGTTCCTGGGTTTGGCCGTCGCCGGCGGGATTGGCGCGCTTTTGTCCTCGTGCGCGGCGCCGATCGAGCGCAACGTCCCCACGCCGGCGGGCGGCTCGGTGATGGACTTCGATCGCGGGAGCGGCTCCTTCGACAGTCCGGAGACGGGCACGCCCGCGGGCGCGCCCAACACGATCGGACACATGGACTACGAGACGCCGGCGGTGGTGCCGGGGCCGGTCGCCGTGGAGAAGCCGCCGTCGACCGACGTCGCGGAGGTGCGCGCGCTGCAGCAGGCGCTCGCCCAGCGCGGCTACTATCACGGCCCGATCAACGGGCAGCGCGAGCCGGCGCTCCTCGAGGCGCTGCGCCGGTACGAGCTGGAGCATGGCGGACCGCCGCCGCTCGGTACGCAGGTGGCGGGGCCGGTGCAGCCACACGCCGCGCCGCCGCCGCCGCCGCCGTGCGACGGAGGAGCCCCTCGCTGAACGTTAGGGCCCGCGGCGAAATAAGTCGATCGAAGATCGCGACCGAGGCGCCCGACCCGGCGAGGAGCGAGGAGGGAGTTTGCCGGGTGCAAGTGACCGACGAGCCTGGGGCCCCACCGAAGGATGGGGAGGCCGAAGGCCGAGAAGTGGGTCGGGCGGGATGGATCGGCCGCGAGGGCGAACGAGTTATTTCGCCGCGGGCCCTTAGTTGATGACGGAGATCGGCCGCGGCGCGAGCGAGAGCACGAGGCGGTCGCGCGGGATCGGCTGGAGGTCGCCGCCGATCTGGATCGGCGCCGGACGTTCGAGGCGCAGCTCGACCTTGTCGACGAGGAAGTCGGCGACGGTGTCGCTGGCGTAGACGCCGCGCCAGACGGCGGGCAGGTTGCCGAGGATCTCGGCGGTCGACGAGGACGAGCAGCGCAGGTTGAAGCGGCCCGGCATCTCCTGCGCGTAGGGGAACATCTTCATCCCGAGGCCATAGTAGGGAATCGTCGAGCCGGCGGCGAGCGAGCAGCGGCCACGGTAAAGCACCTGGCCGTGCGCGATCGGTGCGCCGATGCGCTGGCCGCCCGCGCCGATCCGCCACGCCGGCGCGCCGAGGTTGATCGCCACCACTTCCTGCAGCTGGCGGAACATGAAGCGCGGGGTCGACTTCAGGCCGACCGCGAGGGCGTAGCGGACCCCGGGGCCGAGGTGCCGCCCGACGCCGAACGCATCGAGCGCCTTCGTCGTGGCGTGGAAGTCCTCGAGGATCTGCGCGTCGAGGCCGAGTCCGGCGAAGGGCGTGAGGCGGCCGTCCACTTCGAGCAGCGGCAGCTCGCCGCGGTCCTCCTCGGCGCAGGCCCGCGCGACGTCGTGGCGCAGCCCCTCTTCCGTCGGAGACGAGGCGCCCAGCGTCCACGCCAGCGCGTTCCCGGTGCCGAGCTTCAGCACGCCCAGGGACGGAACGCGCACGCCGCGCCGCCGCGCTTGCGCGCCCAGGTCGGTGAGGCACTGCACGAAGGTGCCGTCGCCGCCGCCGAGGAGCACGGCGTCGTAGCCGCGCTCGACGACGATGCGGGCGATCTCGCGGCTCCGGTCGAGGGAGCGCGAAACGAAGATGTCGCGCGCCGGCACGATGTTGCCGATGCGCCGCAAAACCTGCGGCTTCACGCCGCGCGCACGTCCATTGAGGATTACCGCGACGCGAGCGCTGGGGTCGTTCTGAGCGGCCGAGCGAAGGAGCATGGCGGGCCTCCGGTCGCCGCGCTGCGATGCACCGGCCGGGCCACCGACGGGACCGTGGTGTTACGGGGACTTACAGTTGGTGCGAAGGGTGGCCCGTTGCGTAACCCAGGTGGCAGTGCGTAGGCGGCGCTCCGGCGGGGCGGCGCGGAACCATCGGGCGGAACACTCCGCCACCCGGCGTCCGGGGCGTCGGCCTTGTAGAAGGAACCTTCGGTTGCGGCGAATGGGGCGTCCGAAGGCCGCGCTGGGCCGCGGGCTCATCGGTTGCTATGCTCGCCCAGAGGCGGAGCGCTCGCCGGAGGAGACGCCATGGGCCGCATCATCTGCATCGCTCTCGTCGCCGCCGCGGCCATCACGGGCTGCGGCGGTTGGGAGGACAACCCGCCCCCGGAGCGGGGCTTCGCGCTCTCGTGGCGCCTCGTCGACGCCACCCAACCGGACCCCGCGACCGCGCCCTCGCTGTCGTGCGAGCAGGCCGGCGTCGCCACGATCCTCGTGGACGCCCTCGACGAGGGCGGCGCCCGCTACCGCACCGAGTTCACCTGCGACACGCTCGAGGGAGTCACGCCGCCGATCCCCGAGTCGAGCTACCAGGTGCTCCTCGTCGCGCGCGCCCCCGATGACACGTCGCGGTCGCAGGTCCAGTTCGCGGCCGCGAACTGGGACGACCCCGGCGCGGACCTCGGCCTGACGATCTTCCAGGTCGCGCTCAAGTAGGGCGCGCCGCCGCCATCCGTCGGTGCGCCAGGCCCGCGAGCCCGTCGACGGGATTCGGCGATCTACTGGCACTGGCCGCCGGCGCACGTCCCGGCGGCGCAATACTCGTTCGCGCAGCAGGGCTGGCCCTTCTGCCCGCACGCACCGCACTGCCCGTTCTGGCAGCTGACGTCCGAGCCGGTGCAGAACGAGGAGCCCATTCCGCCGAAGCCGCAGCACTTCTGCCCCGCCGCGCCGCAGCCCCCGCACGAGCCGCCCATCCCGCACGTCACCATCGGCCCGAAGTTGAAGCAGCTCATCCCCTGGGCGACGCAGGTGTCGCCGTTGTTGCCCGACGGGACGCAGCAGCCGCCGTTGCACAGCCCGCCGTCGCAGCAGCGCTGCCCGTCGCCGCCGCAGGGCTGGCAGGTGTCGTTGCCGCCGCAGCGGAAGCCCATGTTGCACGTCCGGTTCTGGCAGCACTGCTGGCCGGCGCCGCCGCAGCCTCCGACCATCGCGCACTGCCCGTTGGCGCAGGCCTGGCCGTTCGCGCAGCGGCTCCCGTCGGCGACGCACTGGTTGCCGTCGCAGCAGCCGCCGCCGAAGCAGGCGCCGCCGGGGCAGCAGGCCTGGCCCGCCACGCCGCAGCCGCCGCCGCATTGCCGGTTGTTCATGCAGGTGCCGCCATTCCGACCGCAGGGTGCACCGACGGCGACGCACACCGCCTGGAAGCCGCCCGAGCAGCAGCCGCTCGAGCAGGCGCCGTTGCAGCACGGCTGGCCGGGCATCCCGCAGGCGACGCAGATGCCGCCGCCGGGGCCGCCCGCGCAGATGGCGCTCGCGGCGGTGCAGGTGCCGCTGCAGCATGCCTGTCCGGCCGCGCCGCAGTTGGGGCAGACGCCGTTGCCGCAAGTTCCGAAGTTGGCGCCGCAGGACTGCCCGGAGGCGATGCAGCGGCCGCCGACGCAGCAGCCGCCGCCACCGCATTGATCGTTGGCGCAGCAGGGCTCGCCGGGACCGCCGCAGTGGGCGCAGGTGCCGCCGCCGCCACCGGCGCAGACCGTCGACGGATCGGTGCAGGCGTGGTTCGGGCAGCAGGCCGATCCGAGGCCGCCGCAGGCCACGCAGATCCCGCCGGCGCAGGCCGCTCCCTGCGAACAGCCGGCGTTGGCGCAGCAGCCCTGGCCGGGGGCGCCGCACGCGACGCACTGGCCACCCTGACAGCCGCTCCCCGCGGCGGTGCAGGTGTTCCCGCCGCAGCACATCTGGCCGACGGCGCCGCAGTTGCCGCAGCTGCCGTTCTGGCAGGTGCCGCCGGGGCCGGGGCAGACCTCGCCCGTGCCGACGCACTGGCCGCCGACGCAGCAGCCGCCGCCCGCACACGCGTTGCCGGCGCAGCAGCGCGCGCCCGTCACGCCGCAGCCGGCCCCACCGTCGGGCGCC
>JAJXSP010000235.1 GCA_021784515.1 Myxococcales bacterium
CGGGCAGCGCCTCGAGCGCGTTGACGACGAGGTTCAGAACCACCTGGCCGAGCCGCGTCCGCGAGCCGCGCACCATCGGCACCGGCCGCGTGTCCAGCTCGAGCTGGGAGCGCTTGCGCAGCTCGCCTTGCACCCCGCGCAGGGTCAGCTGCACCACCTCGGCGAGGTCCACCGGCTCGCCCTCCTCGCTGGCGCGCATCGACAGCTCGATGCTGGCCGCGATGTCGGCGATGCGCCCGATCCCGTCGATGGCGTCGGCGATCTCGTCCTCCATCTCGGCGAGCCGGTCGGCGAGGACGCGCGGATCGGCCACGCCGTCGGCGACCCGCGCGCGCAGCTCGCGCAGGCCGTCGCGCAGCAGGTGGAGGTTCGAGCGCGTCCACCCCACCGGGTTGCGCAGCTCGTGCCCGATCCCGGCGGCGATGACGCCGAGGGCGTACACGCGCTCGGTCGCCACCAGGCGCCGCTCCATCTCCTTCGCGTGGGTGCGCATCTCGTAGAGCTCGAGCCCCTCGCGGAGCGCCGCGCGCAGCTCGCGCTGGTCCCACGGCTTGCGGAGGTAGCGCCGAAAGTGGCCGCGGTTGATCGCGTCGATCGCCACGCTCAGCTCGGAGTAGGCGGTCACCAGCATGCGCACCGTGTCGGGGAACTCCGCGCGCACCTGCTCGGCCAGGTCGACACCGGTCATGCCGGGCATGCGCTGGTCGGCCAGCAGCACGCCGACCTCGTGGTGCCGCATCAGCGCGAGCGCCTCGGCGCCGCTCCGCGCGGTGAGGCACGGCAACTCGCTGCCGCAGGCCGCGGTGAACACCGTCAGGTTCGCGGCGTCGTCGTCCACGTAGAGGACGTTCGCGTTCATGTCGCCACCTCCGCGGGCAACTCGACGGCGAACTCGGCCCCCGAGCCATGCCCCGACTCACCGCCGCTCCCCGCCCGCTCCAGGCGCAGGTCACCACCATACTTCAACACCAATCGCCGTGACAGGTAGAGCCCGAGGCCGGTGCCCTCTCCGGGTTCGCGCGTGGTGAAGAAGGGATCGAACACGCGCTCCGCCGCCTCCTGCGGGACGCCCGGACCGTCGTCGGTGACGCGCACCACCACGCGGTCCCGCCCCTCGTCGGCGACCCGGATCCGGATCGCCTTCGCCGGGGCGCGCAAAGCGTTGTCGAGCAGGTTGAGGAACACCTGGTTCAGCTCCGCGGCCGAGGCGAGCACGCGGCGCTCCGTCTCGTAGCGGCGCTCGATCGCCACGCCGCCGGTGCGGTGCTCGAGCAGGCGCAGCGTGGCGTCGATCCCCGCGCGCACGTCGCACGGCACCACGCCGCCCGCCTCGGCCGGACGCACCTGCTCGTCGAGGGCGGCGGTGATCGCCTCGATGCGGTGCGCGCAGTCCGCGATCACCTCGAGCAGGGCGCGCGCGGGTGGGCGATCGGCCGGCGCCTCGAGGAGGACAGAGGCCCCGTTGATGATGGCGTTGAGCGGGTTGCGCACCTCGTGCGCGACGCCCGCGGCGAGGGTGCCGACGGCGGCGAGGCGCGCCTGCGACGTGACCTGCAGCGCGAGCGCGCGCAGCTTGAGCTGCGCCTCGACGCGCGCGACGAGCAGCCGGGTGTGGAAGGGCTTGGTGACGAAGTCGTCGGCGCCGTGCGCGTAGCCCTCGAGCGCGGCGTCGGAGCCGGTGCGCGAGGTGAGAAGGATCACCGGCGTGCCGCGCAGCGCGGGGTCGTTCTTGATGGCGCGGCACAGGTCGGTGCCGGTCATGCGCGGCATCATCACGTCGGTGATGACGAGGTCGGGCCGCTCGTGGCGCGTCACCTCGAGCGCCGCCTCGCCATCGGCGGCGGTCAGCACCTCGAACGTGCGCTCGAAGACCTGGCGGATGAAGGCACGCAGCTCCTCCTGGTCCTCGACGACGAGGATGCGCGGGCGGCGTGCACCGTCGAAGACGAACGGCGCGTCGGCGAGCGTCGGCGCCAGGTCGCAGGCGGAGGCAGCCGACGGAGAGGGCGGTGGTGCGGCGAAGGCGTCGCTCGCGCGGCGCCGCTGCTCGTGGCCGGCCACCGAGGCGCGGCGGCGCTCCAGCACCTCGGGCCGGAAGTGCTCGCGCCCGGCCGGCAGCCAGAGGCGGAAGGAGGCGCCGTGGCCCAGCTCGCTCGCGACGGTGATCCGCCCCCCGTGCAGCTCGGCCAGCTCCTTGGCGAGCGAGAGGCCGATCCCCGCGCCACCGAAGCGGCGCCGCGCCGAGCTCTCTACCTGGTAGAAGCGCGCGAAGATCCGCTCCTGGTCGCGGGGAGCGATCCCCGGGCCGGTGTCGGTGACGATCACCGAGGCGCCCTCGCCGTCCGGCTCCACGCGCACCGTGATGCGGCCGCCGTCCGGCGTGAACTTGAGCGCGTTGCCGACGAGGTTCGTGATCACCATCTCCAGCCGGTGCGGGTCGCCATGAATGTCGGTGGTGGGCTGCTCCGCCTCGACGCCGAGCGTGATCGTGCGCGTCTCGGCGGCGGGACGAAACGAATCGACCACCTGCCCCGCGAGCGCGCGGAGCTCGACGGGGCCGACGGTGAGGCGAAGCCCGCCCACCTCCAGCCGCGCCAGATCGAGCAGGTCGTCGATCAGCCGCAACAGGCGCTCGGCGTTGCGCCGCACCACATCCAGGCGAGACCGCTGCACGCCGTCGCCCCCGTCGGAGGCGCGGAGCATCTCGTCGACCGGCGCGAGGATGAGCGTGAGCGGCGTGCGCAGCTCGTGCGAGATGTTGGCGAAGAACTCGTTCTTGGCGCGGTCGAGCTCGCGCAGGCGCTCGAGGGTGAGCGCCAGCTCGGCGGTCGTGACGGTGAGCCGCTGGGTGGCTTCGTACTCGCGCTGGGCGAGCGCGTACCGGCGGCGGTTCGACCACACCGCGATCACCGACGTGAGGGAGAGGAAATAAAGGTTGTTGAAGAACGGCCCGAGCTCGATGGGCGGCCCCGAGGCGAGGCTCGGCACGAGCCAGATCGCGATCACGACGAAGCAGATCACCGCCGTCTCCCGGCCGCGCCAGGTGAAGACGATCCCCATCCCCAGGATGCAGAGGTTGAGGCCGGCGTAGTAGGGCGAGGCGTAGCCACCGAGGTGCTCGATCATCACCTCGATCGCCGATGACGCGATGATCGCCGGGAGCGTGCCGACGAGGAACGAGTGGCGCCGCGCCCAGCCGGTGTAGGTGAAGAGGAAGGTGGCGGCCGAGAGCAGCGTCGCGCCGATGCGCAGCGCGCCGAAGAGCTTCACCTGCTCGGGGTGCGTGACCCAGTCGAGGGCCACCCCGGCGGGCATCAGCGTGCCGACGAGCAGCGAGGCGAGACGCGCCGCACCGACGTTGTGCGCGGCGACGTGCGCAGCGAACCTGCCCGGTTCGCCAGCCGTCGTCATCGCCGAACGAGGAGGAAGTAGTTCAGGCCGAGCGGCTCAGCGTCCACCTCCACCGACGACGGCGCCGGCACGAGCGGCTCGGCGAGCCGGCGCAGCGCCTCGGGACTCCGGTGATGGAGGAACCACTCGCTGAAGTACTCCATCGCCCACCGCGACGGGTTGTGCAGCGCGACGTTGCCGACGGCGAGCAGCCCGCCGAGCACGAGGGCGTCGTAGAGCGCCGACAGCAGCGCGGTGAAGGTGCGCTCGTTCAGGTAGTCGAACAGCCCGGCGCTGTAGATGAAGTCGCGCGCGCCGAGCGTCTGCGAGAGCTGCCGCGCGGTGAGCAGGCGACGGATCGACTCGCGGATGAACTGGATGCGCGCACCGGTCTGGGTCGCCAGCGGCGCGAGCGTGCGCTCGCAGTACTCGATCGAGCGCTCCTCCTGATCGATCAGCGCCACGTCGAGCCGCGGGCCGATCTCCGGCCACCGCTCGAGGAGGAAGCCGATCTCGCGCGCGGGGCCACAGCCGATCGACGCGACCTGGACGCGCGCCCCGGTCCGGCGCGCCTCGACGGCCTCGCGGATGCGCCGCGACAGGTATTCGAGGCGGTTGATGTTGGCGCGCGCCGCCGCCTCCTGCGTCGCGTACGTGTTCAGCGCCTGCCCGAACAGCGACGCGCCCTCGGCATGCTCGCGGTAGAGCATGTTCATCATCTCGTAGTCGCCGGCGTAGCCGAGCGGCTTCTCGTGCGCGCGACGCATGAACGGCGAGTGCGCGAAGAGCGGCGCGAGCTGGCGGCGGCAGAAGGCGCGGCAGGCGGCGTGCTGCTGCTCGTCGAAGTCCCGCACCATCGCCGCGAGCGCGGCGACCGCCTCGCCCATCGCGGCGAGGAGGTGCGGCCCGACCTCGTCGAGGTAGGTGCGCAGGGTCTCGCTACGCGTGAGCAGGTCCACGCTCTCGACCGCGCGCTCCTCGGCGTCGAGGAAGTCGCGGATCGACTCGAGGTAGCTGCGCAGGTCGGCGACCCAGCTCTTGAACTCCGCCGGAATCTCGGGGTAGCGCGCGACGAGCTGCGACGCATGCCAGCGCTCGGCGAAACTCCGCCGGGCGCCGCGGCGATACAGCTCGCCGAGGTCGATCCCCTCGGACTCCAGCTCGGTGCCGAGGACCAGGTCCGCGCCGCGCTCGGTGACGCGTCGCACCGCGCCGCTGCCGTCGAAGAGCGTCCCGTCGGCGCACTCCACGCGCAGCAGCTCGAGACGGTCGCCGGACATGACGAGGTGCGCCTGCGCGGCGATCCCCGGCACGACGAGCGCCATTCCGTGCAGCGAGAGATCCTCGACCTGTGCCTTCACCTCGCCCAGCGAGGCGTGGTGCGCCGAGGCGGTCACCTCTCCCAGCCGCAGTCCTTCGACGCGGATCCTGCGCGCGCGGAGGCGCTGCGACCGGGTGTCCCGCGTAGCCGCCGGCCCCCTCATTCGAGCTCCTCCGCCCCGCGTCGATGAGAGAGCAGCTGCACGAAGGCCGCGGCGTCGAGCGGCTTCGTCAGCACCGCCGTCGCGCCGGCGCGGGTGAAGCCCTCCTCAATCTCCGGCGAGGGCCGCCCGGTGAGGGCGATCACCACGATGTGCGACGTCTCGCGACCGTTCTTGAGGAGGCGGCACACGTCGACGCCGTCCATGCCCGGCATGTAGGCGTCGAGGAGCACCGCGTCGGCACCGAAGGTACCCACCTTGATCAGCGCCTCGGCGGCCCCCTCGGCCGTCTCGACCTCGAGCCACGGCGCGTGCTTCTTCAGGGTGCGCGTAATACTGCGGAGGAACGGCGCCTCGTCATCAATGACGAGCAGGCGGCTCACGCCCCCGAGCTGCCGCGGCACGGGCATCTGGTGGCCGCGGAGGAACGACACCAGCGCGGCCCGCTCGACGCGGCGGTGGCCACCGGGAGTGCGGTGGCCGCGCAGCAGCCCCTTGTCGATCCAGGAGAGTACCGTCGAGGGGCTCACCTGGACGAGCTCGGCGATCTGGTGGGACGTGAAGTACGAAGGACCTTCGTTCATGCGCGTGCTCTCCGGTTGGCGGTTTCCGGACCGCCGAGAGCCTAGCCACTTTCGGGAACGTTGGGAATCCGCAAAAACGCTTATTCCTACAAGACGCCCGAAACACCGCAGAGCGGCGCAAAAGCGCACAGCGGCGTAAAAAAAAGACCGGCGTCTCCGTGTGGAAACGCCGGTCGTGCAGCGAAACCCCCGTCATGGCCGTGGGCGAAGACGTTTGAACCCCTACATCAGTAGGTGGGCTCCACAAATGACCGCTATGGGCTTCCCGACTCGCGGGTGTGCTCGCCACGGCCAGCGGCGGATCCCAGGTTCATTCATCGTAGGGAAAAAACTGCCTCCACCTCACGAGCCCGACAGACGGGCCTCGCGCAAAGGATAGGAAGCAGCGACGGGGACGTCAAGGCGAGAGGTCCGACTTTGACGCGTCGGCGAGGAGGAAAACGCGGGGCGACGTGTCAGCGCTGCTTGTCGCGCCAGTCGCCGCCCGCGCCGCCCTGCACGGCCGTCGACAGCGCGCCGCGCTTCATCAGGTCGGCCTTGCCCTGGACCGCGTCGCCGCGGAGGGCGACCGGCGAGGACCAGATGCCGGTGTCCATCCGGATCGCGTCGCACGGGCAGGCCTCGACGCACAGCCCGCACACCACGCAGCGCAGCTCGTCGATCTCGAAGACGCGGGGGCGCTTCTCGTTCGGGTTGCCGGTCTGCTCGGCGAGGATCGTGATGCAGTGGGCCGGGCACACCGTCGGGCAGCACATGCAGGCCACGCAGCGCACCGAGCCGTCCTCGCGCACCATCAGGCGATGGAGGCCGCGATAGCGCTTCGGATAGACCGCGCGCTCCTCGGGGTACTGGATGGTGACGATGTGCTTCCCGCCGCCGAACAGGTTGTCGAAGAAGTGGCGCATCGTCACGCCGAGGCCCTTCACGAGCGCCGGCACGTACGCCTGCTGCCCGAGGTCCCGCGGCCGCGCGACCACCTTCACGCCGATCGCCATCACTTCGCTCCTGGCATGAGCGCGAGCACCACGCCGGCCGTGATCAGGATGTTCGCGAGCGACGCCGGCAGGAGCTGCTTCCAGCCGAGCCGCATGAGCTGGTCGGGACGGAACCGCGGCATCGTCCAGCGGATCATCAGCTGGAACCAGCACAGCACGAACACCTTCACCGCCCACGCGACGAACTGCAGCGTGCACACGAGCCAGTGCGGCATCTGGCCGGCGACGAAGCCGTCGGCGTGCAGCCCCGGGATCTGCCAGCCGCCGAAGAACACCGTCGCCACGATCGCCGAGGTGAAGATCACCTCCATGAACTCGGCGAGGTAGAACATGCCGAAGCGCATGCCCGAGTACTCGACGAAGTAGCCGATGACCTCGCTCTCGCCCTCGGGGATGTCGAAGGGCGTGCGCTTGGTCTCGGCGATGGCGGCGGTGAAGAAAAGGACGAAGCCGAGCGGCTGCGTCACCACGCCCCAGTGGAGGATCGAGTCGCCCTGCGCCTGCACGATCGTCGCGGGCTCGAGCGAGCCGTAGACGAGGAACGCGCCGAGGATGGCGAGGCCCATGGTGACCTCGTACGACATCATCTGCGACGAGGCGCGCAGCCCGCCCAGCAGCGACCACTTGTTGTACGAGGCCCAGCCCGCGAGCGTCGCGCCGTACACCGCGAGCGAGGCGATCGCGAAGTAGAACAGCAGCCCGATCTCGAGGTGAACGACCTGGAAGCGGCCGCCGCCGGTGTCGAGGCACTGCGCCAGCTGCCCGTCGGTGAGGCGGTCGGTGAGATGGCCCGCGCACACGCCCGAGCCCCACGGCACGACGGCGAAGGTGATGAGCACCGGCGCGATCGCCATCACCGGCCCGAGCGCGAAGAGGAGCTTGTTGGCGTTCGCGGGGACGAAGTCCTCCTTGAACAGCATCTTCAGCGCGTCGGCGACGAAGTGCATCAGGCCGAAGGCGCGCACGGGGCCGACGTTGGCGCGGTTGGGGCCCAGCCGGTCCTGCATCATCGCCGACTGCCGACGCTCCATCCACGTGAGCACGCCGGCGAGCGGCATCACGAAGCCGAGCAGGATGAACGCCGCCTTGAGGAGCGCGGCGTACCACGAGTGGAGGTCGCCGCCGAGCGCCGGGATCAGCCAGCCGAACAGGAGCGTGGCGACGAAACCGAGCACCACGAACACAACCAGGGGGATGAGGATCGCGAGCCAGCCCACGTCAACCTCTCGAGCCTGCGAAGCGCAGCTGGACGAGCGGCACCGGGCGGCCCCATTCGGCCGAGGCCAGCGTCGGCGTCTGCTCCTTCATCGCGTTGAACAGCGCGCGCGGGTTCGGGTACTCGAGCGACTGCCCGAGGCGCCGCGCGATCGCCACGACGTGCTGCCAGTGCGGCGCCGCGGCGCCCGGGGGATCGAACGCCGCCCGCATCCGCTGCACGCGCCGCGAGGCGATGCCCGGCACCGTCGGTGCGTTGGTGAAGGTGCCGTCGACCTCGGCCCACATCGCCGCGGGCAGGACCACGTCGGCGCCGGCGGTCAGCTGGTTGTCGTGCGCCGCCTGCACCACGGTGTCGATCGCGTCGAGCGCCTCGAACGCCGCGTCGGAGAGCGGCAAGTCCTCTCCCACGCACCACAGGAGGTCCAGCTCGTCGCCGAGGAGCGCCTTCTCCAGCTCCGCGACGCCGCCCGCCTCCAGGCCGGCGAACAGCTGCGCGCCGGCGCGGTTCGGGTTCACGTCGCGCGAGCGCAGGATGGTGTCCTCGCGTTCCGGCACGACGGGCCGGCCGGCGACGAAGGCGCGCGCGCCGAGCGCCGCGGTGACGACCGACAGCGCGTACAGGTCCTCGTTCGTCGCCTGCGCGCCGAACACCACGCCGACGCGACGCGGGTCCTTCTGACGCGCCTGCTCGATGCGATCCGCCACGAAGGCGACCGCCTTGTCCAGCGGCGCGGGATCGTCGCCCAGCCGCGCGCCGAGGATGCGGCCCTCGTCGAGCGCGTGGTAGGTCATCCGCCCTTCGTCGCACATCCAGTACTTGTTGACGTCGGGGTTGAGGCGCGGCATCAGGCGCCACACGCGCTTCTGCGCGTGGTGGATCTCGATGTTGCAGCCCGTCGAGCAGCCGGGGCAGACCGACTCGGTCTTGTAAAGCTCCCAGGCGCGCATGTGGAAGCGGAAGTCCTTCGACGTGAGCGCGCCGACGGGGCACACGTCGACGGTGTTGAGCGAGTAGGGGTTGTCGAGCAGCGTGCCTGGCGCCGTGGTGAGGATCTCGTGGTTGCCGCGGTAGCTCATCGTGAGCTGCGGCGAGTGCGCGACCTCGTTGCAGACGCGGATGCAGCGCGTGCAGAGGATGCAGCGCTCGGCGTCGAGGACGATGGTCGGCCCGAGATCCACCGCCTTCGGCTTGTGGACCTTGTTGTGGTCCACGCGCGAGGGCGCGCCATCCCACTCCATGTACAGCTTCTGGAGCGTGCACTCGCCGGCCTTGTCGCAGATCGGGCAATCGACCGGGTGGTTCACGAGCGTGAACTCCAGCATCTGTTGCCGCGCCAGCAGCACCTTGTCGCTCTTGGTGATCACGTCCATGTTGTCGGCGACCGGCGTGTAGCACGACGGCACCAGCTTCGGCTGGCCGACGATCTCGACGAGGCACTGGCGGCACACCGCCGGCGACGAGAGGCCGGGGTGGTAGCAGAAGTAGCTGATATCGACCCCGACCGTCTTGCACGCCTCGAGGAGGTTGGTGCCCTTCGGGACGGTGATGGACCGGCCGTCGATCTTCAGCGTGACGGTGGTCGGCGCGGGGGCGGGAGCGGCAGCGTTGGACTCAGCCATGATGGGTCACCGGTCGCACTCGCCGCCGATCATGTTCATCATGCCGAAGGTCGGGACGATGAGAT